>NZ_JAQRMS010000035.1:9932-11497 GCF_028599055.1 Candidatus Thioglobus sp. | reverse complement strand
TTGCTGAAATTGCCGCTAGAATTCGCAATCTTAGGCTGAACGATCTTGCAAATCAAATGTCGCAGAATGAATTGGCAACACGTGCTGGCATTTCACGAAGCACAGTGGCACGTTTTGAGCAAAAAGGCGAGATTTCCTTAATGCCACTCATTGCCATTCTTAGGGTGATGAAATTACTGCCTAATATCAATCAACTGGTACCTGAAAACATTGCACTTTCTCCGATGCAGGTTTCTAGAATAAAGTCTAAAAACAGTGATAGAAAAAGGGTTCGCAAGTAATGGCTAACGTTAATTTGGTTAATGTAATGTTATGGGGCGAGCAGCTTGGCGCTATTATTGCTGATGAGCAGCACCCTGGATATTATCTATTTCAGTATGCAGATAATCTACCAGTGCAACTTAATCCGTCTCCTATTAATATGCCGGTTAATCAAAGTGTGTATGGTTTCAGTCTTGATAAAGATACCTATCAAGGTTTGCCTGGCATGATTTCTGATTCCTTGCCTGATAAATTTGGTAATGCGTTGGTCAATCAATATATGGAAAGTAAAGGTATTGCTGCTAATCAAGTGACCACATTAGACCGACTTCTCTATATTGGCAAAAGAGGCATGGGCGCATTAGAGTTTGAGCCATCCAAAGCATTAGAGCAAAAAGACCATTACCCATTAGCAATGTCCGATTTGGTTGAAAGCGCCAGAAAAGCTATTCAAGGTAACTTCTCACAAGTTGCTAGTGATTTGATTCAGATTGGATCCTCTGCAGGCGGTGCTCGTCCGAAAGCGGTGATAGGTTGGAATCGAAAAAACAAGGATATTATTGCTGGACAATTTGATTTGCCGCTAGAGTATGAACATTGGCTGCTTAAGTTTGACGGCGTGGGAGAAGATCAAGAACTTGGTGGTAGTGATGGTTATGGCTGTATTGAGTATATTTATTACTTGATAGCAAAAGATGCAGGTATTCAAATGAGTGAATGTCGTTTGCTTGAAGAAAATGGTAGATCTCATTTTATGACTAAGCGTTTTGATCGTATTCATAATGAAAAAATTCATATGCAATCATTTTGTGCACTTGCACATCAGGATTTTAATCAGCCTTATGTGACTGATTACTCATTATTATTGCGTACCGCTCAGATGCTAGATTTGGGCAAAGATGAAGTTACCCAGCTGTATGCACGTATGGTGTTTAATGTTTTGGCTAATAACTGTGATGACCATACGAAAAACTTCGCATTTTTGATGCACGCTAAAGGTAATTGGTCGCTCGCACCAGCATTTGATGTAACGCATGCACACAATCCTTTGCCAGATAAATGGACTAAACAACATCAAATGTCGATTAATGGCAAGTTTGCAATTAAAGATATTGGCCTAGAAGATTTGTTGGTTGTCGCTAAAAAATTCAACATCAATAATCCGATAAAAATTATTGATAAGATTAAAAACTCGCTTTTAAACTGGGATGATTTGGCACATAAACACAATCTAAGCGACAAGCAAAGAATTGCCATAGGTAAAGAGATTCAACTAAATTTAATGAATATTGCACAATGAGTCT
>NZ_JAQRMS010000035.1:0-9832 GCF_028599055.1 Candidatus Thioglobus sp. | reverse complement strand
AGCGCCACATAAGCTCATCAGAAATTGACATAATTTTGCCAAACATGTCATCTGGCGCATCATCGATACCGATGTAGTTATCGAGTGATTTTGACATTTTTTGCACGCCATCTAAGCCTTCCAAAATAGGCATAGTGAGAATAGTTTGAGGCTCCATTTTGGCTTGTTTTTGCAGCTCTCTACCCATTAGCAAATTGAATTTTTGATCGGTTCCGCCGAGTTCTACATCTGATTCTAGGGCAACAGAGTCGTAACCTTGAATCAGTGGATATAAAAATTCATGAATAGAAATACTCTTGCCAGATTTATAGCGCTTAGAGAAATCATCACGCTCTAGCATTCTGGCAACGGTTTGTTGTGAGGCGAGTTGAATCATCTCAGCTGACGACATTTTGCTCATCCACTCGGAATTGTAGACAACTGTCGTTTTACTTTTATCAAGAATCTTAAATACCTGATCTTGATAAGACTGAGCGTTTTCCACCACTTGTTCTTGAGTTAGTGGTGGGCGCGTGGCACTCTTGCCGGTAGGGTCGCCAATCATGCCAGTGAAATCACCGATCAAAAATAAGATCTCGTGGCCCAAGTCTTGCAATTGCTTGAGCTTATTGATTAACACCGTATGACCCAAGTGCAAATCTGGTGCTGTTGGATCGAAGCCTGCTTTAATGCGCAAAGGTTTGTTTTTGTCTAATTTTTTCTTTAGTTCGTCAAGTGGCAATATTTCATCTGCACCACGCTGAAAAACAGCTAGCGTTTCATTTGTACTCATCATTGTTTTTTTATTGTCTAATGTGACCGTCACCTAGGACGATATATTTTTGTGAAGTTAGGCCTTCTAAGCCAACCGGGCCACGAACATGAAATTTGTCTGTGCTGATACCAATTTCAGCGCCTAGGCCATATTCAAAGCCATCAGCAAAACTGGTTGAGGCGTTAATCATAACTGAGGCAGAGTCTACTTCGGTAATGAATCGACGACCTGAGGTGTAATTTTCCGTCACAATTGACTCGGTATGGCCTGAGCCGTGCTGATCAATGTGGCTGATAGCGTCACTCATGGAATTAACGATACGAATAGACAAAATGGCATCCAGATATTCTGTATCCCAATCTTCATCTGTTGCCGCAATAATTTGTTTTGAAAAGTGACATGTTTGCTCACAGCCTCTAAGCTCTACACCTTTTAGTGTGTATTCTGCAATTAACTCAGGCAGCACTCTGCTAGCAGCTGATGCATGCACCAGCAGGGTTTCCATGGCATTGCAAACACCGTAACGCCTTGTTTTAGCGTTGAATGCAATTTTAATGGCTTTTTCGGTATCGGCATCTTTGTCAATATAAGTATGACAAACACCGTGTAAGTGTTTAATCACAGGCACCTTGGCATTATTGCTAATTGCTTCAACCAAGCCTTTGCCGCCACGCGGGATAATGGCGTCAACATAATCACTGGCTTGAACTAGTTCATTAACCGCTTCACGATCTGTTGTGCTAATTAACTGCACGCTGTGCTCACTCAGATTGGCATCAATCAGCCCTTGCTTAACGCATTGATATAGCGCCATGTTTGAATGAATAGCCTCTGAGCCGCCACGTAAGATGGCGCCATTACCTGATTTTAGACAAAGTGCTGTTGCATCAATGGTAACGTTTGGGCGTGATTCATAGATAATACCCATGACACCAAGTGGTACACGCATTTTTCCAATTTGGATGCCGCTTGGGCGATATTTCAAATCAGTAATTTCACCAACAGGATCTGGTAAGTTAGCGATCTGATTAAGGCTTTCAATAATGCCATCTAAGCGTTGATCATCTAGCATTAGTCGATCAATCAGTGCGCTATCCAGACCTTTGGTTTTGCCGTTGTCAAGGTCGTATTGATTGGCAGATAAAATTTCGTCACGATTGTTATTAATTTGATCGGCAATATTTAACAACGCGGTATTTTTAGCTTGAGTGGTGGCGCCCCTAAGTGATTTGGCTGCAATACTGGCATTGTTACCCAGTTCAATGATTAGATTTTTTATTGAGCCCATTGGTTTTTTCCAGCTAAATTTAATAAAAGTGTGTGCAATTCGTCCACAACGTTAAGATTATCCGCGCCTTTGATTGAGCGGTCAATACGTCCAAGCAATAATAATATTTTTTGCAAACGTTGATATGGATGACGTTTTAAGATGTTGGTGATGAGTGGCTTTCTTTTATTCCAAACTCGATACTGTTTCAAAATGGCATTGATATCGGTATTTTGGTGCATTTCAATCGACATATCAATGATAGATTTAAGCTCTCGATATAATGAACTGCTGAGCAAAATTGGCATGGCGCTATCGCCAATAAGAGTGCGATAAATTTTACTGACTTGGGCGTCGTCGCCCAATAAAGCCGCATCAATTAATCCGTAAACGCTATATTTTGATTGCTCTTGAGCTTGAGCTAGAAACTCTTGGGTGTTGATATTGCCATCAGGATAGGCCATTTTAAGTTTTTGGATTTCTTGCATAGAGGCTAGCAAGTTTCCTTGTGTGCAAAAAGCAATACTTTGTGCCACTTCTTTATTTGCAGTGAGACCAGTGCTGGCCATGTGGTTGCTAATCCAACCAGCTAAATGATCACTTGACACTTCCCAATGTTGGATAACACCACCATGCTGCTCTAGTGTTTTAAACCATTTGCTTTTTTGCTGAGCAAGGTCTAGTTTGTCAGTGGTTATAATTAGCAGTATATCTAGTGGAAGATGGCTAGCAAGTTCGCTTAAGGCTTTAGAGCCTTTGACACCGATTTTTCCTGTTTTAAGTTTGCATTGAATAATGCGCTTAGGTGAAAACAAAGAGGTGTTAGCAATTTCAGCCGTAATCAAGCCCCAGTCAAAGTTGCCGTCAATATCAAAAGTGGCTTTTTCGTCAAACCCTGCGCGCCTTGCAGCGGCTAAAATTTCGTCTAAACTTTGTTGAATAAGCAGTGGTTCTGCGCCAAAAACACAATAAAGTGATTCAAGCTTATTGGATAGTTGGGAATTAAGCGCCTCCGGCTTAATTCTCATTGAGTTTTGACAATCTTCTGATTAATTTTTTAATGACCGTGTTTCTAAGTTGCGTATATGACTCTTCAATTTGCAAACGGTCTGCCTGTGCTGAGCTAACCTTGCTTAGATGCATGCTGGCAGCTAAATCTTGAGACAGTAGTAATTTATTATCAGCATTAAATACTTTAACCGGTACACTCAAGCTTAATGTGTAACTGTTCGCTGTATTGGATGTTGTGTAAGAAGCGGTTTGTTGTTTTTTAACCTCTGCACCAATTTGAATGCTTAAGTTTTTCGCTGCTTCTTGATTGAATCTAGTTTCAAGCTCAGCTGCAAATGCATTTGATTTGTCACTCGTGATGGTTGCATTTAAAGTGGTGTTTTTAACTGGTGCATGAAATCCACATGAGCTTAATAGTGTTGTGGCAAGAATAATAGGTAATAGGGCAATCTTTAACATGGCGATAATTATTTGGCTTTATTAAGTTAAGAATTATGACAGAATTTGACTTTATTTGTTGAAAAAACCTTGAAAAAACGCCATCGGTCTATATATAGCGAATCAATAGGGTATAGTTACCCGTCTATTTTTTTTATAATATTGTTATAGTCCCATGTTTAAGAATTTATTGTTGTGGTTGGTGTTAGGTAGTGTTCTTACCTCGATTTTTAGTCAGTTTGAAGTTAACGAGAAAAAAAGCGAAGTTACTTATTCTGAATTTATCCAAAGCGTTAAACAAGGAGATGTTTCTGAGGTAACTATTGCTGGTAGCAATATTACGGGTGTTGGTGCGGGTGGTGAGCGTTTTTCAACCTACTCACCGGGTGATCTTGGACTGATGGGTGACTTGTTAAATAATGGCGTTAATGTTGTTGCTCAGCCACCTGAAAAGGATGGTTTTTTCAAGCAGCTAATTATTTCATTAGCGCCAATCGTACTCTTAATCGCTGTCATTCTCTACAGCATGAAAGGTGCTGGTGGCGCTATGGGTGGCAAGAATCCAATGAGTTTTGGCAAATCCAAAGCGCGCCTAATCCCTAAGGATGAATCTAATGTGACTTTTGCAGATGTTGCTGGTGTAGATGAAGCTAAAGAAGATGTGGCTGAATTGGTTGACTTCTTATCAGACCCTGGAAAATTCACCAAAGTGGGCGGAAAAATTCCCAAAGGTGTTTTGTTAGTTGGCCCACCAGGAACCGGTAAAACATTATTAGCAAAAGCCATTGCAGGCGAAGCAGACGTGCCATTTTTCTTTATTTCTGGCTCTGATTTTGTTGAAATGTTTGTGGGTGTGGGTGCTTCTCGTGTGCGTGACATGTTTGAACAAGCTAAGAAAAATGCACCGTGTATTATTTTTATTGATGAAATTGATGCAGTTGGACGTCAACGTGGTGCTGGTATGGGTGGTGGCCATGATGAGCGTGAACAAACGTTAAATCAAATGTTGGTTGAAATGGATGGTTTTGAAGGTTCTGAAGGTATTATTGTGATCGCTGCCACCAACCGACCAGATGTACTTGATCCTGCGCTATTACGTCCTGGACGTTTTGATCGACAGGTCATGGTTGGCTTGCCAGATATTAACGGCCGTGATGCCATTTTAAAGATTCATATGAGTAAACTGCCAATTGCTAAAAACGTTAAATCTGTGAATATCGCAAAAGGTACACCAGGCTTCTCGGGTGCCGATTTGGCCAACTTAGCCAATGAAGCCGCTTTGATTGCTGCGGGCAAGAATAAGCAACTGGTTGGCATGCAAGAATTTGAAAAAGCTAAAGACAAAATTATGATGGGCGCAGAGCGAAAATCAATGGCTATGGATGAGGCAGAAAAAGAAATGACCGCTTCTCATGAAGCAGGTCATGCGATTGTTGGTCGTTTAGTACCTGAACATGATCCTGTTTACAAGGTGAGTATCATTCCTAGAGGTAGAGCATTGGGCGTTACTATGTTTTTGCCAGAAAAAGATAGTTATAGTATCTCTAAGCGCAAGCTAAATTCTCAAATTGCCTCCTTATTTGGTGGACGTATTGCTGAAGAGCTTGTTTATGGTGCAGATTCAGTAACAACCGGCGCAAGCAATGATATTGAACGTGCCACTGAAATTGCTCATAAAATGGTGAAGCAATGGGGTATGTCTGATAAGTTAGGTCCACTGGCTTATGGTGAAGATGAAGGTGAAGTATTTTTAGGCAAGCAAGTTACTAAGCATAAGCATATTTCTGAGGATACATTTAAGGTGATCGATCAGGAAATTAGAGCAATTATTGATACTAACTACACCCTAGCGACCAAGATTCTTGAAGAAAATAAAGATATTTTGATTGAAATGACAAAAGCATTGATGACGCATGAAACCATTGATAAAGAACAAATTGATGATTTAATGGATCGCAAGCCGATCCGTGAGGCAGCCGTTATCGTTGATTCAGATGTTGCGTCAACAGAGCTGGGTTCTGGCATTAGAGCTGATGATTCGAATGATTCTGATGACAAGCCGATCGATGGTGATCCACAAATCGCCTAACGATAATTTGTAGTCGTTATGACTATGCAGCCATCAAAGCCTTTAATTATGGCTGTGTTAAACGTCACCCCAGATTCATTTTCGGATGGCGGTCAGCATGTTAATCTTGATGATGCAGTTGCCGGCGCTAAGCGTATGGTGGATCAAGGTGCGGACATAATCGATGTGGGTGGCGAGTCAACTCGCCCAGGTGCTTGCGCGGTGAGTGAAGCTGATGAAATTAATCGGGTAATTCCAGTAATTCAAACGCTTTCAGCTGAACTAACCACCCCCATTTCAATTGACACATCAAAACCACAAGTGATGAAACAAGCAGTGGCAGCAGGCGCTAGCCTGATTAATGATGTGAATGCTTTGCAAGCAGACGGTGCTTTGGAGATGGCTGCAAGTCTAGGTGTTGATGTGTGTTTGATGCATATGAAAGGCTCACCTAGAACCATGCAAAAAAATCCCACGTATAATAATGTCATTGAAGAGATCAAGCAGTTCTTTCAGCAACGAATTGACGCCTGTTTATCGGCAGGTATTGCCAAGGAAAATATTATTTTAGATCCTGGTTTTGGATTTGGAAAAACACTAGAACACAACTTGGAAATATTGCGTTGTTTTGATGAATTTAAATGTTTTGGCGTAAGGTTGTTGGCAGGTTTGTCTAGAAAATCTATGATTGGTGCTATTTTGAATAATCGAGAAGTTAAAGGTAGGGTTGTTGGCAGTGTAACAGGCGCTATAATAGCAGTTCAAAATGGGGCAAATATTGTGCGTGTGCACGATGTGTTAGAAACAAAAGATGCACTATTGGTAATGCAGGCAGCAATGGGAGAGGGAATTGGCTAATTATTTTGGCACAGATGGTATTCGTGGAGAGGTCGGCATTGAGCCAATTACACCAGATTTCTTTTTAAAATTGGGCTGGGCGGTTGGTTCGGTTTTATCTGAGCAAGGTAAAGCTAGCGTGGTGATTGGCAAAGACACTCGCGTATCAGGCTATTTGTTTGAGTCTGCATTGGAAGCAGGGTTTTTGTCTGCAGGTGTTGATGTGGGCTTGTTAGGGCCAATGCCAACGCCAGCCATTGCCTATTTAACTCAAGCTTATAATGCTTCTGCGGGCGTGGTTATTAGCGCTTCACACAATCATTTTCAAGATAATGGTGTTAAATTCTTTTCATCCAAAGGGTTAAAGCTGAGTGATGAGGATCAGGCAAAAATTGAGCAAAAACTAAACGAGCCCATGGTGAGTGTTAGTTCAAGCAACATTGGTAAAGCGCGCAGACATGAACAGCCGTTAGGGCGCTACATTGAGTTTTGTAAATCTACCTTTGATCGATCAGTTAATTTGAGTGGGCTTAATATTGTCATAGATTGTGCCAATGGTGCCACTTATCACATTGCACAGGATGTTTTTTCAGAGTTGGGTGCGAATGTCACTATTATTAATAACACCCCTAACGGCTTCAATATTAATGAAAATTGTGGTGCGACCGATACCAAGCATCTGCAGCAAGTAGTGCTAGATACTCAGGCAGATTTAGGTATTGCCTTTGATGGCGATGGCGACCGTTTGATGATGGTTGATCAGCAAGGCGAGTTGGTTGATGGCGATGAGTTGGTTTTTATTGTGGCAAAAGCGTGGCAAGCCAGTGGGCGTTTAACCAACAATACGGTGGTAGGCACCAAGATGAGCAATCTCGGCATGCGCCATGCGCTAAGAGATTTAGACATTGCTTTTATTGAGGCTGATGTGGGCGATCGTTATGTGATGGAGCAGATGAAAAAACACGGCGCCATTCTAGGTGGCGAAGGTTCAGGACACATGATTTGCTTAGATCAAACAACCTCAGGTGACGGCATTATCTCCGCACTTCAGGTGTTGGCAGTATTAGCTAGCAGTCAACAAAGTTTAGCGGCGTTAAAGGCGCAAATGGTCAAATATCCTCAAGTGCTAATCAATGTTAAAACCAAAGAAAAAATAAATCTTGATAATCATCAGCAGTTAAATACAACCATTCAAGAAGTGGAAGCAGGGTTGGGCGATGAAGGTCGAGTACTCATTCGTGCTTCAGGTACTGAGCCGCTAATTCGAGTAATGGTTGAAGCAAAAGATGCACAACTTACTCAGCAAAGTGCTGAAAAATTAGCGAATACATTGTGCTAATGAGTTTTTTGAGAATATTTATCTCATTATTTGTACACAACGTCGCAAATCACCGGCAGACAAAAGTTGCAGAGCGAGGCACGAGCGGCGCAGCTTTTGGCTGTCCGAGTGCATTTGCCTTGTTATGTTTCATTATCTTGAAGTTCTGATAAATCATCTTCTACTCCTGCCATTTCTCCAAGCATTTGGGTATAAATGTTAAGGGTAGACTGTAACTCTGCAAGTTCTTCCCGAAATTCTTGACAACTTTGAGTATTTGAAAAAGATCCTTGAACAGACAGTCTGTGCCACTTAGCCGTAAATGGACGAATTATTTGATTCAATACAATAATTGCAATTTTTGTAAACTCAAGACAATGCCTACCATTTGATTTAATCACTTCACGAGTAAGTGGGAAAATTGAGTAGATGCTCTTTAATGCTGTTTCCTCATCACCATGAGCCTCATCAAGTGGCTGCGTTGTAATTCTGGTTAGCAACTCAATGTATAACTCCCAAGCAGCATTTTTATCTTCGTCTTGAGGCTTCCACTCCATATCAAGAAACGGTGTTTTTATTTTTAGGGATGTCATATCCCATTTTTCAAGCCATTTTCCCCAGTTCATTGCTAACACCAACTACTATCGGATCTATTTTTGGCAAACATATCTCTAGAGTTATCTGGGTTAATCCGCTTTCTACGAAGAAAAGCCTCATGAATCCATGATTGAACGAGACTTGGATCATCTGACCAATTATATATTTTGGCGAATTTACAGTCGATATTATCTTGAAGCCTCGGTGGTATAGTTCCTTTACTATATTTTGGGTAGGTTGGAAGAATAATACCTAATAGCCCCGTGCGAGAATTTAACCGGGTGCTTCTAATGCTTGAGGATATTTCCCAATCAACATGTTTCCTCTTCCATGTTTCCGACCCGATAAGAACAATTGTTACACTAGCGTCCCTGATAAATTCATCCCTGATTTTTTGACGAATTGTTTCAGTTTTTAAATATGGGTCAATATCTCCATCACTTACGGCTTTGGTTTCAAGGACATCATAAATATCAGAGAAAATTCTTTCAAATTCTAGTTTGTAATCTTCATCATTTTTATGATGGTAGCTAACGAACACATTGTGTCTGGAACTCATTTATTTCTCCTTTAAAACATAACGCCTAAACTCATCTGACGCGTAAGCGGTCAGGTGCAGTGCCTTGTTAGGTGGTTTTATGATGTTTTGGAAATTTATGATTTAATGACTGATACGCAATAACAATCAAGCCACCTATAAAAACACAAAATGTAAACGCAAATAGATATTCCATTTTATAACTCCTTCAAACGGTCAAGACAAACAAATACTCTCTTGTTAATTAGCACTAATATTAGTGTAATAGCAACAACTGCAGCTGAGCATAGCAATAATATGAAGAAACTTGTTTGTTCAAAATTTTGCACAAACCAAGCCAACAAAGACAAGTCAGTTGCAATAAATATTGCAAATATGACTTTATACCAACCTATTTCCTCTTTTATTTGACTTTCTTCAGACATAGGCTGATTTTAGCATATTTTTAATTTTATGTTTTGTTGGGTTTTTTATTGCATAAAAATATATCAGCAGAAAGAACTAACTTATCAGAACTGTATTTGGTTCTTGCCGCTCTTTCGTTGATTTGTCTATTAGTAATTCTTAATGAGTCACCTTTCATTGACAAGGTGACTAACTTTAACCTCTGGATTAATTTTTGCTCTGTTCCTGCGATACCTGTAAAAAAGTCTTTTACTCCTTGAATAGTTTGAGGGCCAAGATATTCACATTTTTCAGATTGTTTTTCAGTTATAAATTTAACACTTTGTGTTTTAAGGTTTGTTGCTCTTTGTTCCTCAACTGATGCACAAGATGTTAAAAAGGCTGTTGAAACCACTAAACATGTAGCTAATATTTTTTTCATTTTTACTTCTCCAAACACTCTCTAAAAGAAAATAGAAAAGTGTGAGAGATAACCACCTAACGCCAAATTCAGTGGCCGCTGGCAGATATACGATGAACTCTGCCAGCACGCTGAACTTTGATAAAAGATGACCTCTGAAAGAAAACTGCGCTGCCAGCGGTCGACTGGAATTTTTTGT
>NZ_JAQRMS010000034.1 GCF_028599055.1 Candidatus Thioglobus sp. | reverse complement strand
TAAAGCGCTAGCTATTAAAAAAGCTCTGGGGCATTATGCGGTTGTGTGGGATAGGGAGAACAAAAAAGTTGTTAGAATTGAAGCGCAAGATTTACCTGAATATAAATACAAAGATTAGCCACCCTGGCCAAAGGCTTGCAATTTCACCTAGAAGATCGTGTATTAACCTGTAACAATAAGACGGTGGTATTCTCTTAATCATTGACTTAGGTCAAATATTATTAATTAACAACTCCGTAAAATGATCTGCTATGGAGGCTGTTTTATCAATTGAAGTTATATTGCCACTACTATTTTTTATAGTGGCGTTTGTCTATTCGTCTGTTGGGATGGGTGGCGGTTCGTCGTATACTGCCATTATGGTGATATCAGGCATGTCAACTTTAGTGATTCCAATGGTGTCTTTGTCACTCAATCTGTTTGTTACCACTATTGGTAGTTATAACTACCTTAGAAATAGTCACGGCAAAGTGCGTATTATTTTGCCATTTTTAATTTCCGCCATTCCATTTGCTTACGTGGGCGGGGCGCTGAATCTGCCTAAAGAAGTATTTTTATGGGTGCTATTAATTTCACTTATTTTGGTGGCAGCTCGGATCTACCTATGGAAAGACACCGGTTTTAGACTGCAACTCAGTCAAAATCAAAAGATAGTCATATCATTAATTGCTGGTTCTATTTTGGGATTGGTGGCAGGTATTGTTGGTATTGGTGGTGGGGTGTATTTAGTGCCTTTAATTATTATGCTGAACTTAGGCACGCAAAAAGAAGCGGCCGCCGCTGGCGTGGTGTTTGTGTGGGTGGTTTCATTGTCAGGCTTAATTTCTCGACTGCAATACAATTCGATTGATTTATTAGACTATGTTCCTTTAGTTTTGGCGGTTATGGCCGGTGGTTTTTTAGGCTCTTATTTGGGTTCATTTAAGTACAGCGCCAAGACTATGGAAAAATCTCTAGGTGTGGTTATATTGATTGCTATTATATTTTTACTTAAAAAAATAATATAATTTCAGCAAAACCCTTGAAAGCGTAAAAATCAGCCCTACATACTCTAGCAGACAAGTGCTGTATTTTTGCTTAAGTAGTATTTACTCATTTGAACATAAAGCCCTATAAAGGCATTGCTAACGTTGATTAATTTTAGGAGAAAAAATGAACATCCGTCCAACACGCGACCGCGTTATTGTTCGTAGAACAGAAGAAGAAAAAACCACTGCAAGTGGTCTAATCATTCCAGATTCAGCATCTGAAAAACCTTCACAAGGTGAGGTGCTTGCTGCAGGTAACGGCAGAGTTGCTGATACTGGCGAAGTGATCGCTATGGAAGTTAAAGCCGGCGACCAAGTATTATTTGGTCAATTTGCGGGCACTGAAATTAAATCTGATGGCGAAACATTATTAGTAATGAACGAATCAGACATTCTTGCAATTGTTGAATAAGGAGAATTAAATATGTCAGCAAAAGAAATTAAATTTGGCGCAGATGCCAGAAGCCTAATGTTAGACGGTGTTAATTTACTTGCTAATGCAGTAAAGGTAACACTTGGCCCTAAAGGTAGAAATGTTGTTATTGATCGTTCATTTGGCTCGCCTCACATTACTAAAGATGGTGTGTCAGTTGCTCAAGAAATCGAACTAGAAGATAAATTTGAGAATATGGGTGCGCAAATGGTTAAAGAAGTTGCTTCTAAAACCAATGACATTGCCGGTGACGGCACAACAACTGCAACCGTACTTGCTCAAGCGTTAGTCGCTGAAGGTGTTAAATCTGTTTCTGCCGGTATGAATCCAATGGATCTTAAACGCGGTATTGATAAAGCAACCATTGCTGCTGTTAATGCACTGCGTGATTTGTCACAACCTTGTGATGACACTAAAGCCATTGCGCAAGTGGGCACTATCTCTGCTAACTCAGATGCATCAGTAGGTGACATTATTGCTGAGGCGATGGAAAGAGTGGGTAAAGCGGGTGTTATTACTGTTGAAGAAGGCTCAGGTTTTGAAAATGCACTGGAAGTGGTTGAAGGTATGCAATTTGAGCGTGGTTACTTATCACCTTATTTTGTTAATAATCAAGACACCATGAGTGCTGATTTAGAGTCACCATTAATCTTAATGCATGATTCCAAGGTATCAAATATTCGTGATTTACTACCAACCTTGGAGATTGCTCAAAAATCAGGCAGACCTTTGTTGATTATCGCTGAAGATATTGAAGGCGAAGCATTGGCAACCTTGGTTGTTAACAACATGCGTGGTATTGTTAAAGTGGCAGCGGTTAAAGCACCTGGTTTTGGTGATCGTCGTAAGGCTATTTTGCAAGATTTAGCTATTCTTACCGGTGGTGAAGTTATCTCTGAAGAGGTAGGTTTATCTCTAGAAACGGTAACAGAAGTACAGCTTGGCTCTGCTAAGCGTGTTGAAGTTGGAAAAGATGAAACTGTGGTTGTTGATGGTGCAGGTAGCAAAGAATCTATTGATGGTCGCGTGGCTCAAATTAGCGCACAATTAAAAACAACCACATCAGAATATGATCAAGAAAAGCTTAATGAGCGCTTGGCTAAATTATCAGGTGGTGTTGCGGTGATCCAAGTAGGTGCTGCTACTGAAGTTGAAATGAAAGAAAAGAAAGACCGTGTGGATGATGCACTACATGCAACTCGTGCTGCAGTTGAAGAAGGCGTGGTGCCAGGCGGTGGTGTTGCATTGGTTCGTGCTATTAAAGCTTTGGACGGACTTAAAGGTGACAACCATGACCAAGATATCGGTATTGCGCTAACTAAGCGTGCTATGGAAGCGCCACTGCGTCAAATCGTGACTAATGGTGGCGGTGAAGCATCAGTGGTGCTAAATAACGTTGCTAATGGTGAAGGTAACTACGGTTACAACGCTGGTAATGAAACTTACGGCGACATGTTAGAGATGGGTATCCTTGATCCAACTAAGGTAACGCGTGCAGCGCTTCAGCACGCAGCATCTATCTCAGGACTAATGATTACAACAGAGGCGATGATTACAGATATCCCTCAAGATGCCTCAGCTGGCTCTGCAGTTGATGCTGGTAACCCTATGAATCAATATGCATAATTTGATTTAAGTTATTAGCAAGTTAAAAAAAAGACCTCGTTTTACGAGGTCTTTTTTTTTGCAAGATTAAAATAAATCACTATGATCGATAATATATTCTTTAAAGCGCTTAGCAATAGGCGATAAGTTAGTTTTTTTATTATGTACGACATACCAATGACGAGTGATGGGAAATTTTTCTGCATCAAGTTGTTTAATGATATTGTTCTCCAGTTCGAGTTTAACAGTGTGTTTGGAAACAAAACCAATACCCAATCCAGCTTGAACTGCTTCAATAATAGCCTCGTTAGAGTTAATTTGAATATCAGAGTTAAACTGCATGCCAGTAATGCGTTCAATGGTAATGCGAGTACCCGAGCCTTCTTCACGCGTAATTAAAGTTTCGTTATTAAGGGCTTTAATGGAATTTTTTTTACCCAGCAAAGGGTGATCTGGATGCGCAATAGCAATAAGTGGGTTTTCCATAAATGGCTGCGTTTCAAGGTTCATCTCGATTGGTGGCTCACCCATAATAACCAAATCAGCTGTATTATTAGTGAGCTTTTCGAGCAACATTTTTCGATTGGTTACCTCTAGATGAAAGGTCATTTTAGGATATTGAGCTTTAAATTTAGCCAATATTCGTGAGACAAATGAGTTGGTTGTGGTGGCAACGGCGATTTGTAGATGGCCAGAATCTGGATCAAGTGTTTGTTCAATATCTTTTTTACTGTTTTCCAGCGTGCCAATCACCTCAACACAAGTATGGTAAAATTTTGAACCAATATGTGTTGGTGTAACAGTTTTACCTTGGGTATTAATCAGATCTGAGCCAATATTTTGTGTGAGTTGTTGCACTTGCATGTAGACCGCAGGTTGGGTAACAAACAATTCTTTACTGGCTTTAGTGAAGCTTTTCAAACGAATGACCGCCTCGAAGCTATACACTTGTTTAAGTGTGTAATTAATCATAAGTAAAACTTATTATTTAATAAATAAATATTATTTTACATTATTTAAAGACTATTGTATGATGATGGTTCTTTTAATGAAAGGAGACCATAAAAATGGCAAAAGTTTATGATGCGGGTGTTAAAGATTACCGCGAAACTTATTGGATGCCGGACTATCAGCCTTTAGAGACGGATATTCTTGCATGTTTTAAAATCACACCACAAGACGGTGTGCCACGTGAAGAAGTTGCAGCAGCGGTTGCAGCGGAATCATCAACAGGTACTTGGACAACAGTATGGACAGATCTATTAACAGATCTTGATCACTACAAAGGTCGTTGTTACGCGATTGAAGACGTTCCAGGTGACGATACATGTTTCTACGGTTTTGTAGCTTACCCAATTGATTTATTTGAAGAAGGTTCGGTTGTAAACGTAATGACATCATTAGTTGGTAACGTATTCGGTTTTAAAGCGCTACGTGCACTTAGACTTGAAGACATTCGTTTCCCAATTGCATACGTAATGACTTGTAATGGTCCGCCTCAAGGTATTAAGTTAGAGCGTGACATCATGAACAAATATGGTCGTCCATTACTTGGTTGTACTATTAAGCCTAAGTTAGGTTTATCAGCTAAGAACTATGGCCGTGCATGTTATGAAGGTCTTCGTGGTGGTTTAGACTTCACCAAAGATGATGAAAACGTTAACTCACAGCCGTTCATGCGTTGGAGAGCTCGTTTTGACTTCGTACAAGAAGCTATCGAGAAAGCTGAAGCTGAAACGGGTGAGCGTAAAGGTCACTACCTAAACGTTACTGCGCCAACTACTGACGAAATGATGAAACGTGCTGAGTATGCTAAAGAAATCGGTTCTCCAATCATTATGCATGACTACATTACTGGTGGTTGGACTGCTAACACAGGTCTAGCGCAATGGTGTCAAGACAACGGTATGTTATTACATATTCACCGTGCAATGCACGCGGTATTAGATCGTAACCCGCATCACGGTATCCATTTCCGCGTATTAGCTAAGATTTTACGTTTATCTGGTGGTGATCATTTACACTCAGGTACGGTTGTAGGTAAGCTTGAAGGTGACCGTGAGGCTACTTTAGGTTGGATCGACATTATGCGTGATTCATTTATTAAAGAAGATCGTTCACGCGGTATCTTCTTTGACCAAGACTGGGGCGCAATGCCGGGTGTAATCCCTGTAGCTTCTGGTGGTATTCACGTATGGCACATGCCAGCACTAGTAAACATTTTCGGCGACGATTCTGTATTACAGTTTGGTGGTGGTACGTTGGGTCACCCATGGGGTAACGCAGCTGGTGCAGCAGCAAACCGTGTAGCGGTTGAAGCTTGTACTGAAGCGCGTAACCAAGGTCGTGAACTTGAAAAAGAAGGTAAAGATATTCTTACTACTGCAGCTAAGCACAGTCCTGAATTGGCTATCGCAATGGAAACTTGGAAAGAAATCAAGTTTGAATTCGATACCGTTGACAAGATTGACGCAGCACACAAGTAAAGTGTCACTAACAGGGTGTTAAAACCCTGTTATTTAACTAATATATAAGGAGCATTAATATGCAAGATTATCAATCAAGTTTAGGTAACGCTGAAAGTCGTAAATTTGAGACTTTCTCATACTTACCTGCAATGAACGCTGACCAAACACGTGAGCAGATTCAATACATCATCAATCAAGGTTGGAACCCAAGTATTGAACATACTGAGCCAGAGCACGCAGCTGGATCATTTTGGTACATGTGGAAACTTCCAATGTTTGGTGAAACAGAAGTTGATGCAATTCTTACAGAAATTGAGAATTGTAAAGCAGCACACCCGAATAACCATATCCGTCTACTAGGATTAGACAACTTTGCACAATGTGCAGGCGCGTCAATGGTAATTCACCGTGGAAACACTATCTAATATTTAGTTAGTTTTCAACAGAAAACCCCGGCCTTGTTTGTTGGGGTTTTTTTGTCTTTAAAGGCTTGATTACAGGCTTTTAAAGACAAAAATATTTTAAAATAGTGAGTATTATGGCAAGTAAACCAAATGTATATGTCGGCATTAATAATGAAATAAACGGCGGCATGACAACCATCGGCAAGATTATTCGTGATGGCTGGGTGTTTGGCTTAATTGACGAGAGTGAAACCTGTGAAGGGTGGAATATGCAAGGTATTGATGCATTGTTGCAAAAGGTTAATGATGAATGGGATAAATACGGATGTATAGTTAGTCATTTGCCTGAGGATTTAGCAAAACGACATGCTAAAATTCATGATGAGGCTATTAAAAAAGCAAAGTTAGCCGGCTGGTCTGGTGAAGATGAAACAGATGATGAAGAGTAATTAATATAAGTATAAAGTAAGGAGACAATATGTCTGAAACAACAGTAGATCCAAAACAATATATTATTAAAGATGAGCCTTATTACGAGGCAATTGATAGCGAAATTGAGCTTTATGAATCTGCTTACGCTGTTCGTATGCCGATGATGATTAAAGGGCCAACTGGTTGTGGTAAATCACGTTTTGTTGAGCATATGGCTTGGAAATTAGGCAAGCCGTTAATCAGTGTTGCTTGTAATGAAGATATGACTGCTTCTGACTTAGTTGGTCGTTTCCTGCTTGATAAAGATGGCACTAAATGGCAAGACGGCCCGCTAACAACTGCTGCTAGAATTGGCGCAATTTGTTACTTAGACGAAATTGTAGAAGCACGCCAAGATACCACGGTTGTGATTCACCCATTAACCGACCACCGTCGTGAACTGCCACTAGACAAAAAAGGTGAACTGATTAAGGCACACCCGGATTTTCAATTAGTGATTTCCTACAATCCAGGTTATCAGTCTTTGATGAAAGACCTTAAGCAGTCAACTAAGCAGCGTTTTGGTGGTATGGATTTTGATTATCCTGAAGCTGATTTAGAGGTTCAAATTGTTACTAAAGAATCTGGTGTTGATCAAGCAACAGCAGAAAAATTAGTGCAAATTGCACATCGCGCAAGAAATCTGAAAGGTCACGGATTAGATGAGGGTATCTCTACTCGTTTATTGGTTTATGCAGGTCAGCTGATTGCCTCTGGCGTAGATGCGCAGGCGGCTTGTTCAATGACAATGATTACCCCGTTAACGGATGATCCGGATATGCGTGATACGCTTAATGCCGCTGTACAAACATTTTTAGGCTAAATTTTAGTTTAATTGTAAACGGTAAGTTTTCTTGTTAGGTGGCGTTAATATCGTTGACCTGGCAAGTTGATTTGAAGTAATTGATCAAGGTGGATTGTTATGTCAAAAGTTGTACTTGAAGATTATGCAGAGTTTCTAGAAAAGATTGCTCCTGAGGTAAGAGGTGTTTTAGATTCAACTTTTCAGGATGCTGCACGGGTTATTTCTCCAGCAGGTCTTAAAGATTATTTGGATGGCGCTAAGTCTTTATGTGGCCTAGGTAGAGGTAATGATCTAGTAATCACCTATTTAGAGGTGATGCCGCAAATTGCCAAAGAATGTGGTGAGGATATTATTCCTGACTGTGTAACCGCTGCAATGAAAGCCTCTTCTTTAACTTCTGGCGAAGTAATCTCTTTATTATTGTCAACACTTCCAGTGGTTTCTAGACACTTGGGTGATGCTCAATTAGTGCGCGGATACCTAACTTTGATTCATCAATTAGCTTCAACTGCTGCTCGTGGCTTGCGCCCGATGCTATTAAACATCGATGAATTACTTTCTAAGTTAACGTTAAGTGGTCTGCGACGTTGGTCTGGGTTTGGTGCAAAAGCCTATCGACGTGATTTTAAAAACTTAACGTCTTATTTTTCACTTGAAACAGCAGACTCTAAAGCGATGCTTGAAAAAGAGCGTCGTGGCGTTTTGTTTGTTAGAGTTCAACGTAAGCTGAATTTTTATTTGCGTGCGTTATGGGGTCGTGATTTCTTTATCCGTCCAACGGGTGCTGATTATGCTGATTTTAGACCCTATGTTGAGGATCGTATTATTTATGTACCGGATGCATTGGATGATGCAGAAGGCATTGCAGGGTTAGAAATTTATCGTGCAACAGTGGCTCATATGGCAGCTCATATGATGTACACAAATAAATCTATGTCAGCAGAGCAATTGAGCCCTGCACAAATGTTTTTTATTGGTCTTCTTGAAGATGCACGAATTGAATACAAAGCAATTAATGATTTTCCAGGTCTGAAAAAACTGTGGCGCTCATTAATGGTTTTACAGCACGAAGAGCCTGCTGAACATAAAACCATGGACATCCTAGAAGATTTTGCGTTGCAGTTGTTAGATCCTGAAGTAAAGGGTGCTGATGAACAGTTGAATAGTTTTGCAGAAAAATTCCACAGTGAAATTGAAGCTAATCAAGACGATAATCATTTTGCTTGGTTAATGGGTGTAGAGCTTTATAATATATTCGAAGGTCGAAAAGAAATCCCTAGTCTTAGAATTTTAGAGCGCTACCGTATTGACTATCGTGATGACAATCGTATTATTTGGCATTATGAAGATATTAACTGGGAGTTGGGTATTGAATATATGGCCGCCAGTCAAGCGCAAGTGCGTTATGAAGTGAGCCCGTTAATGATGGCACATGAGGTTGATTGTGAGTTAGCAGGTGATGATGCTCAAGAAGTTTGGACCTGTAAAGATATTATGCGTTTTTATGAGGACGATTTAACAGACACCTCTAGATCATTTAATGATGAGTGGGGTAAAGAGCCAATTTCGGATCCTTATCATTATCATGAGTGGGATTACCAAATACAGCTTCACCGTCCTGATTGGGCGACGATTTATGAAAGGCGCGCTAGTAAAGGCAATCCAGAAGATATTGAAGCAATTTTGACAGAGCACAAGCCTATTGCTCATAGAATTCGACAAATTATTGATCTGTTAGCGCCAGCTGGTGTTCAGCGTCAGCGTGGCATGGAAGATGGTGATGAAGTGGATATCAATGCAGCCATTGATGCCATGATTGCTATTCGCATGGGTGAGCAACCCAATCCTCGCATCACTATGCGTAACGTGCTAAACACGCGTGATTTGTCGGTCGTTGTTTTGCTTGATCTTTCTGAGTCAACTAATGAGTTTGTGGGTGATTCTGATAAAACTATATTGCAATTAACACGTGAAGCTGCTACGCTGGTATCAACTGCTATTGAAGGTATTGGTGATCCATTTGCACTGCATGGTTTTGCCTCAGATGGTCGCCATGATGTTCAATATTTCCGTTTTAAAGATTTTAATCAACATTTTGACGATGAAGCAAGATCACGCCTTGCCGGTATGAAAGGTGGTTTATCGACACGAATGGGTGCTGCACTAAGACATGCAGGCGCTCATTTGCATAAACAGCAAGAAAAGCGCAAGTTAATTTTATTGGTCACTGATGGTGAGCCAGCAGATATTGATGAGACAGATCCGCAACACTTACGTTTTGACACCAAAAAAGCAGTTGAGGAGTTGTACTCAACGGGCGTGTTAACCTACTGCCTAACGCTAGATCCACATGCGGATAGTTATGTTAAGCGAATTTTTGGTGAAAACAACTACACAGTTATTGATAACGTCGAGAAATTACCTGAACAATTACCATTGCTATTTGCCAGTTTAACTGCATAATTAGTTGTGTTTGAAGATGATGAAAAAATCATTGAGTTTATTCCTAAATATCCACATACACTGCCTCAAGATTGGGTAGATGTAAACTGTCCAACGATTCTTGAAATTGTGGCTACATTAGATACACTGAAAAAAATGTATGCGGATCAAGTTCGGGATTTGAATCAGGGCAGGGTTGAGACGGAGTTGGGTGAAGAAAATTTACGCAATATTGCGACTAATTATCAATCAATTAAGGCTATTTTATTTGAGCCTCGTTAATCATAAAGGATATTAGAGTGAGTGAAGAAAACAAACCGTTAATTTTTGAAGTAAGCGAAAGTAATTATGAAGACTTAGTTATTCATAATTCAACTCATGTTCCTGTATTGGCGATGTTTATGGCTGTGTGGTCTGGCCCTTGTATTAAAACGTCTGATACTATTGCTGAACTGGCTGTTGAATTTCCCGGTCAATTTATTTTGGCAAAAATTGATATTGATGAACAAGAGGCACTTAAAGAAAAATTTTCTATTACTAACGTACCTACGTTGGCTATTTTTAAAGATGGCAAAGAAGTTCAGCGAGAAGAGGGCGAATTACAAGCTGACGAGCTGCGTATTTTGCTTAAGCATTATGGTGTTTTTAGAGCGTCTGATGAAATACGTGAACATGCCAGAGAAAAGCATTTAGCAGGAGATACGCAAGCTGCTATTGTGTTGTTGACTCAAGCTATTTCGTCCGACCCAAGTAATGTCCGAGTGGCGCTTGACATGGTGCAAGTGTTCATTGATATTGGTGAGTTGGAGCAAGCTGAAGGCTTATTTAATAAGCTTGGTGAAAAAACCATGCAAAGTGAATTAGGCTTGTCTATTTCAAGCCAATTAAACTTTAAAAAATTAGCAAAAGACACTCAAGGTATTGATGCTTTAAATATTGAAGTGGCTAAAAACCCAGATAATAATCAAGCCAAATTTGATTTGGCAATTTGTTTTATTGCGCAACATGAAGTTGATAAAGCATTAGATCAACTATTCCAGATTCAGCAACAGGATACAAATTTTAAAGAAGGTGCTGCCAGAGAAATGATTGGCATGATTTGCAATATGTTGGAAAAAACCAATCCCGAACTAAGTACCACTTATCGTAATCGACTTGCTAATTTGATTAGTGCTTAATTATTCAAATTCTTGCTCAACAAAATCTAGATCAATCTGAATATTAGAATTATCCAGCAATTCTAGGCATTTTGGCACAGCTAAGAATACCGCACTTAAACACACGGCAATAGCAGCTGGCTTGCCAGGCAGGTTGATGATTAAACTCTTACCTCGTGTGCCTGCTGTTTGACGTGACAAAATCGCCGTTGGTACGGTTTTTAAACTCACATTGCGCATCTGTTCAGCAAAACCATCAAAAATTCGTTCACACACCGCATGTGTCGCCTCAGGGGTGACGTCACGTGTGGTTGGCCCAGTGCCGCCGGTGGTTAGGATTAGGTTGCAACCTCTATTATCAGCAAAATCAATTAGGGTTTGTTCAATGAGTGACTGTTCATCTTCAATGATAATTGTGTCTATTTCATAAGGCGATAGAATCGCATTTTTAATCCAATCTTGCATGGCAGGACCGCCAATGTCTTTGTATTCCCCTCTAGCTGCTCGGTCTGAAATTGTAATAAACCCTATTTTTATTTTTGTGTTATTCATTAATTACATGTCGGTAGTAAATTTTGATTGGACAATGTTAACATCGAAATATTTAAATATAAAAGATATTGTTTCTAATAGTTATGGGTTTGATGAGTTAAAGGGGTTTTTATAATAATTATGACAACCTTAAAACAAGTAGAAAAAGCCTTAAAAGAAGTTTTGTTATCTAGACCAAAAGACAAGGTTAAGCATGAGAATAAAAAGCCATCTAAGATTGAGAAAAACCAAAAGTGGCGATTAGATGAACGGGTTTAATGAGGTTTGCGGATTTAGGTATATAATTCCCAATTTTTTAATAACACGCCCTACACGCCTAATGTCATGGGCAGCCCCGTTGTGCTTTCGCTAAATTCTCAGCCGTCTTTTTAGTGTTAGGATGCTCATCACCCAAAGCCTGCTTAACCCCAACCAACGCCGATAAATCCACTCGGTCTAAATG
>NZ_JAQRMS010000033.1:7239-11980 GCF_028599055.1 Candidatus Thioglobus sp. | reverse complement strand
GTTAGCTTCAGCCATTACTTTGGTCATCGCTGCTGTTAGTGTCGTCTTACCATGGTCAACGTGACCGATTGTGCCTACGTTTACATGGGGTTTGGTTCTTTCAAATTTTTCTTTTGACATTGTAAATACTCCTACTTATTTAATTTTTCAATTACTTCATCTGCAACATTCTTTGGTGCTGCTGTGTACTTTGAGAATTCCATTGAATAGCTCGCACGTCCTTGGGTTGCTGAACGCAAGTCATTTGCATAACCAAACATCTCTGCTAATGGAACCTCTGCTTTTAGTTGTTTGCCGTTAGGAAGATCTTCCATACCGCCTACTAATCCACGACGACGGTTAAGGTCACCCATAACATCACCCATGTACTCTTCTGGTGTAACCACTTCAACAGCCATCATTGGCTCAAGTAGTTGAGGGTTGGCCATTCTAACACCTTCTGCTAAACACTTAGAAGCAGCAATCTTAAAGGCCATTTCATTCGAGTCAACATCATGGTAAGAACCATCATAAACAGTTACTTTAACGTCTACCAATGGGAAGCCGGCTAATACACCATTTTCCATTTGTTCTTGAACACCTTTGTTAACCGCAGGAATGTATTCTTTAGGAATAACGCCACCTTTAATTTCGTCTACAAACTCGTAACCTGCGCCAGGCTCTTGAGGCTCAATACGCAAGTGAACGTGTCCATATTGACCACGACCACCTGATTGTTTGGCAAATTTATGTTGATGCTCAACCATTGTGGTAATTGCTTCACGGTAAGATACTTGTGGTGCACCAACGTTACATTCTACGTCGAATTCGCGCTGCATACGATCTACAATAATATCAAGGTGTAATTCACCCATACCCGCAATAATAGTTTGACCTGATTCTTCATCAGAAGACACACGGAAAGAAGGATCTTCAGCAGCCAACTTACCAAGTGCAATACCCATTTTCTCTTGGTCAGCCTTAGTTTTAGGCTCTACCGCTAAGGCGATTACCGGCTCAGGGAATTCCATTCTTTCTAGAACAATTTTCTCTTTTAGGTCACATAATGTGTCACCCGTTGTAACATCTTTAAGGCCAATCGCTGCAGCAATATCACCAGCGCGAACTTCTTTAATTTCTTCACGATCGTTAGAGTGCATTTGCACCATACGACCAATACGCTCTTTCTTGCCTTTTGATGAATTGTATACAAAATCACCTGCTTTAAGTACGCCTGAATAAACACGGAAGAATGTTAATGTACCAACAAATGGGTCGGTTGCAATCTTGAATGCTAGCGCTGAAAAAGGCTCATCATCTGAAGCTGGACGAGGCGCTTTAGTCTCATCTTTATCATCTAAAATACCTTCAATCGCGTCCACGTCAAGTGGAGATGGCATGTACATAATGATTGCATCTAATGCAGCTTGCACACCTTTGTTCTTAAAGGCAGAACCACAGAACATTGGAATAATTTCATTATTAATTGTTTGAGTACGGATACCTTCTTTAATTTCGTCAGCTGTTAATTCGCCTTCTTCTAAGTATTTTTCCATTAACTCTTCAGAAGCTTCAGCGGCAGATTCAATCATGAATTCACGCTTTTCTTCAGCAAGATCTTGAAGATCTGCAGGAATATCAACCGCATCATAAGTTGCGCCTTGGTCTGCTTCATTCCAGTAGATTGCCTTCATAGTGATTAAATCAACCACACCCTTAAAGTCTTCCTCAGCACCGATAGCAATTTGCATTGGTACTGGGTTTGCACCTAGACGTGTTTTAACTTGATCACATACGCGCAAGAAGTCTGCACCAGCACGGTCCATTTTATTAACAAAGCCAATACGAGGAACGTTGTATTTATTTGCTTGGCGCCATACTGTTTCAGACTGAGGCTCAACACCACCAACTGCACAGAACAATGCCATTGCGCCGTCTAATACTTTTAATGAACGCTCAACTTCAATGGTGAAGTCTACGTGTCCCGGCGTGTCAATAATATTGATACGGTGCTCATCAAATTGATTGTCCATACCTTTCCACATACAAGTAGTTGCAGCAGAGGTGATAGTAATGCCACGCTCTTGCTCCTGCTCCATCCAGTCCATGGTTGCACCACCATCGTGAACCTCACCAATTTTGTGAGTACGACCCGTGTATAAAAGAACACGTTCTGTCGTAGTAGTTTTACCAGCATCAATGTGCGCCATAACACCGACATTGCGGTAGCGACTAAGGGGGTGATTTCTTGCCATCTTCTTAAATCCTTTTGGTTACCAGCGGAAGTGAGCAAACGCTTTGTTTGCTTCAGCCATTCTGTGAGTATCTTCTTTCTTCTTAAATGCAGTACCACGGTTTTGAATCGCGTCTAATACTTCACCTGCTAATCTAAGCTTCATGCCTTTTTCACCACGCTTACGTGATGCTTCAATAATCCAACGCATGGCTAGCGCAATCTTACGCTCAGCTCTTACTTCGATTGGCACTTGGTAAGTTGAACCACCAACACGGCGAGATTTAATCTCAACCTGTGGTCCGATATTATCTAAGGCTTGTTTGAATACTTCAATTGGCTCAGCATTACCTTTAGCTTCAATTGTATCTAACGCATCATAAACGATCTTCTCAGCTACTGATTTCTTACCATCTAACATTAAGATGTTTACGAACTTAGCCAATACTAAATCACCAAACTTTGGATCTGGCAGGATTTCTCTTTTAGGGGCGGATCTTCTTCTCATAGGACTTCTCTTATTTTATTTTGTTGTTATTTCTTAGGCTTCTTAGTACCATACTTAGAACGACCTTGCATTCTGCCATCAACACCCACAGTATCTAGTGCACCACGAACTGTGTGGTAACGAACACCTGGTAGATCTTTAACACGACCACCACGAATAAGAATCACTGAGTGTTCTTGTAAGTTGTGACCTTCACCACCAATGTAGGTAGTTACTTCGGCTGAATTTGTTAATCTAACACGGGCAACTTTACGTAATGCTGAGTTAGGCTTCTTTGGTGTAGTTGTATATACACGAGTACATACGCCACGTTTTTGAGGGCAGCTGTCTAATGCTGGCACGCCACTTTTACTAACCTTCTTTTTACGTGGATTACGTACCAATTGATTAACTGTTGACATATTGCTATTTCTCCAAAATTCTTAAAATTTCTATCTATTTAACACTTTTACAATCGCCCGCTGTTTTTTCTGGGGCAATAAAAGAGAGAATTATACTTTGTTACGTGCCCTTATGTCAACAAGTTTTAAGCCTTTTTCGTTAGCTTTTCCAATAAAAAACCACTGGCGCGATTTAACATCTCAAACACTTCGTCAAAACGGCCTTCAAAATAAGGATCTGGCACACCTTTGGTTTGATTATTAGGAATATTGGACAACATCAATGACAGTTTTGATTGTAGCTCCATTGGGCAAATCGCTTGTAAATTAGCTAAATTTGATTCATCCATCGCTACGATATAATCATAGTGATAGAAATCTGATTCATGCACTTGACGTGCTCGTTGACTAGATAGATCAACGCCAAACTTATTTGCTGAAAGTTGCGATCTAGCATCGGGCTGTTCACCAATATGATACGCATGCGTACCCGCTGAATCTATTTCAAACAAATGTGCAATGGCGTGTTTTTCTACTTGCGTTGTAAAGGCTCCTTCAGCCGTAGGCGAGCGACAAATATTACCCATGCAGACAAATAAAATTTTAATTTTTTCACTACTCATGTGGCTTTAGTTCGATAAAATCAATCATTATATCAATTATAAATTTATTATGTCCGACTCGCTACTCAACACCGCCAAACAAGTCATTTCAATAGAAGCGCAAGCGCTGAGTCAGTTATCTGAGCAGCTTGATCAAAATTTTGTCAAAGCTTGTGAGTTAATTCAAAATTGTTCTGGCAAGGTGATTTTGATTGGCATGGGAAAATCTGGCCATATTGGCAATAAAATTGCAGCCACTTTCGCCTCGACTGGCACACCGGCATTTTCAGTTCATCCGGGTGAAGCAGGTCATGGAGATTTGGGCATGATTGAACAAAATGATGTTGCTATTTGCATTTCTTATTCGGGTGAATCTGATGAAATAATGACATTAGTGCCAGTTATAAAACGCCTTGGTGTTGCTATTATTGGCATGACAGGCAACGCCAACTCATCCATTGGTCAAATTAGTGATATTCACCTAGATGTAAGCGTTGAAAAAGAAGCCTGCCCTCATAACTTAGCGCCCACCTCATCAACAACAGTTGCACTCGCCATGGGTGATGCGCTTGCTGTTAGCATCTTAACTAGTAAAGGTTTTAGCCCTGATGATTTTGCTCGCTCGCACCCATCAGGCGCACTAGGAAGACGCTTGCTTACCTTTGTAAGCACCGTGATGAAAACAGGCAACGATATCCCAAATGTTAGCGCTGATGCCAAACTACTAGATGCGTTATTAGTCATGAGTCAAAAAGCGTTAGGCATGGTACTCATTACCAACAATAATGAACTACAGGGTATCTTTACCGATGGTGATCTGCGTCGTGTATTAGAAACCCATGACCATATTCAAACACTAACGGTTGGCGAAGTTATGACGGCCAACTGCAAGTCAATTCTATCTGATAAGCCTGCCATGGCGGCGGTACAGATAATGGATGAATTTAATTTAAATTCTTTGCCAGTTGTTGATCATAATAATCAGGTGGTTGGGGCGATTAATACCCACACCTTAATGCAAGCCAAAATTATCTAAATT
>NZ_JAQRMS010000033.1:0-7139 GCF_028599055.1 Candidatus Thioglobus sp. | reverse complement strand
ACCCCACCAAATTCCAACTATTGAAATAATAACTGAGATTGGTATAACCGCCAGTTTCCGGTAATCGAGCCTTAATGCGCGCAGCCTCAACAAGATTAAAACCACAAATAATACAATTACAATTTGAGCTAGTTCCACACCGACATTAAAACCAATCAACGTGGTTAAGAATGAATCTGGTGCCATATCAAACGCTTTGAGCATACTAGCAAATCCAAGACCGTGAATCAAGCCAAAGATAAATACAACTACTGTTTTGCGCTTAACAGACTGATGTATGAATAAATTTTCAACGGCTACATAGGCAATAGAAAATGCAATCAATGGCTCAACTATACGCGCTGAAACTTCAACAATACCAAACATTGCCAGACCAAGTGTCAATGTATGGGCGAGGGTAAAGCTAGTGATCAATATTAGCAATCGCTTAAATAGCAATGAAGAGAGTGCCATGCCAACAATAAACAAAATATGATCCCAACCCAATGGAATAACATGGTCAAAACCAATGCCAGTAAATTGGTAGAAACGTTGAGTTGTACTCAATGGCTCTGGATGATCTATGTTAATCAATTGACTACCATTGCCATTGCGTAACCATTGCCATTGACTCCAGTTGTACGTATCTTTTTGATACACCTGCCAACGCAAGGCATTATCACCATAGGCTTTTCCATATTGCCAAGCTAATGTTGCTGGCCACTCGCTCATAGTCGCTTTGTAAGTCAACGTGGTTTTTCTTGGGCGTTTCTTATAACCGATAATATCAATCTCAGCCTTACTCAACGTTAGTGCTTGTGGCGTATTGTTAACGGTCAAACTAAAACTGTTTAAAAATTCAGCTTCAAAAGCTTTAAAGCGCTGGCGTAACACCTTAGGTGCTAAGGCCCTAAGTTCATCGTATTGAGCAGAATTTGGTGAGTCAGTTGTATTTTTATATTGAGTACCAATACCGGACATTACCGCCTCAAGGCTTAGATCAATTGATAATTCAACGGTTTTGTCTTGAAAAAAACTCACTTCAACCAAAGCAGGCTTGATCACATCTGCACGCACCAAGGACGAAATCAAAAATAGTGATAATAGTAATAATTTCATTATGAGACCTTTATATAAATAGGGATGATTGGCAAAATGACAAATTCTGCTGCATTGATAATTTTTCAAACCTTGTCCTAGCAGAGCTAAGGCTATGTTTGAAAAATTATCAAGGTGGTGGAAGGTGGTGTTTTGATGATTATTCATATTTATACAAAGGTCTCATTATATTTTTCGGTAATAAAAAACCCCGACTGGCGGGGCTTTTTACAATCTACCAAATCCAAACTTAAATAAGCTTTCCTGCGTAATTTTCAATACCTGGATTGGTTTTCACGCCTTTGATGGTTGGATGGTTAACTTTCTTAAGATCTAGTGTGCCTTGCTTGCGCAGGTAATCTGCAGCAACGTCCCACATTAGTCGACCATTACCCACAGAGCCAACTTGCGCCCAGCCAGATACTTTGTAAGATTTATTTGGATCAATTGGTGTACCAGCATCGTCTTTCATTTCTGAAATACGATTACCCAGTGTTGCAGCTGGATCGATGGTGTAATCCATGCCGCCCATACGCACCATATCACCACCTGATTGTAAGTATGGATCTTGTACAAATAGGTTTTCTGCAATGCCTTCTAATACTTCTTTAAGCTGTGCACCTTTCATCTCTGAGACGTAAGTTTCGCCATAAGTCATTGAAGTATTGGTCATTAAATCTTCCATGGTGACATCATGTCCAGCTGGTACCGAGGTACCCCAACGAACACCCGCCGACATAGCAAAGTCCGCATCATGCTCTTCACGCAATGAGTTAACCAGCACCTGATCCCAAGTACCCATAAAGTTACCACGACGATACAAGGTTTGATTAGTTGAACAAAGTTTTTCAGTTAGAATTTCATCATAAGTTTTACCAACACGGTCTGGGTTGTTGCTCATTGCGGAACTACGCGCTTCAACAACATTCTTATCATATTTAGTGTTACGCATCTTATCAATAAATGACACAACCGCTGCATCTGGTTTGATAAAGTCAGTCAGAATTGGTAGCATTTTGTAATTGTAGCCTACTACCTTGTGACCTTTAATGTCCAGATCCATTACACCAATGTATTTACCTGAACAACCTGCATTGGTTACCACAGTCATGCCACCTGCGTTTTGAACTTCAACTGGTTTTGGCATGCCGTCATGCGTATGGCCACCAAAAATTGCATCGATACCAACCACGCGAGAAGCCATTTTGATATCAACATCCATACCATTATGAGAAACTACAATAACCGCATCGGGCTTTTCATTCGCTCGGATGTCAGCCACTAGCTCACTCATCTCTTCTTCACGCAAGCCAAATGACCAATCTGGGAAGAAATATTTTTGTGGATTAGCATTTGAGGTTCTCGGGAAAGCTTGACCAATCACCGCAATACGATGACCGCCTACATTTTTAATCACATACGGCTTAAATGGTAGAGCTTCATCTTCATCATACAAACCATTACCATCAAACTTCTCAGTCATAGTAAAGTATTCATCACCCATAAGCGCATCTTCAAGAATTCTAACGTTCTGACCTAGGAAATCACCTTTAAAGAAGCCAATATTTTTTAAAGTTTCTTCTTCTTTGTAAGTAAACTCCCAATGTCCAACCATGACATCAACACCCAACATATTGGTTGCCTCAACCATATCTGCACCACGCGTCCAAAGTGACGTACCTGAACCCTGCCACGTGTCACCACCGTCAACCGTTAAGGTATTTTGAACGCCACCAGCGCTTTCACGTAAAGAATCTAGCACAGTTTTAATTTGCCCAAAACCACCGGTTTTGCCGTATTTAGCTGCTAACTCTTCAAAATTATTGTAAGTGAATGCATACGCTTCCGGTGTGCCTGGCTTAACGCCAATTTGCTTAAGTAAATTGTTACCAACTACGTGAGGTAACTGGCCATAAGTAGAGCCAAAGCCAAGGTTAACGTTTGGCTCACGGAAATAGTTAGGTAGTAAATTACCATGGGTATCAGTAATGTGCAAAATTCGCGCATTACCGGTTTTAGGCACTTCGTACATGTTATCTTGAGAGGCTAGCTTAGCAGAAGCGTCTTTGCCACAACCACTAATTAACCCTGCTGCAGATCCAGCGCCCAATACTTTTACAAAATCTCTACGTGTTAATGACATATTCTCTCCTCAGAAAATTAAGTGTGTTAAATAAGTAGCTAACGATTTTACACCAACTTCCAGCAAGGAGATACCTGTAGTGATAGGTACTTAGTAGTATGAGGAAGTAGGAAAAACTGTTAGCTAGCGTGTAGTATAGCAAAAAAAAAAATGATAAAAGTCAATAATTTTGTCTTTTGGTAATCTTACGATTCCACTTGGTGTTATTAGCAATAAATCCTATAGAGGTGCCCCTATAATACTCAACATGAATATTTCACAACTACTTAGCAATATTGTTAACACCCAATTTGATTTTGATGTCACTGGGCTATCGCTTAATACTCAAACCCTTCAAGAGGGTGATGTTTTTGTCGCACTACAAGGCGCTAAAGGCCACGGTATAGACTACATCGACCAAGCAATTGACAAGGGTTGTGTGGCTGTATTGGTGGACTCTCAAACCGTTGAATGTCGCGTACCTGCCATCCGCATTGATCAGTTATCGAGCCATTTACCAATACTTGCAAATACTTTTTACAGCCAAGCTACCCAGGTAGACATTATTGGCGTCACTGGCACTAATGGCAAAACTTCTGTTGCTCATTTTATCTCACAATTACTCAACAAACTTGAGGTGAAAACTGGTTTGATTGGCACATTAGGCATCTCAGACAATTCGCAGCAGTCTAATCACACAACACCTGATATTCTAACGTTATATCGCGCATTGGATGAATATGCTAACAAGGGCATCAATACGGCGGTTCTAGAGGTGTCGTCTCACGCCTTAGCTCAAGACCGCATTCAGGGCTTGAATATCACTCAAGCAGTGTTGACTAATTTTTCTCAAGACCATCTTGATTATCACCAAACATTGGCGCAGTATCAAGCAGAGAAACTTAAACTGTTCCAACTAGATTCGTTGAAGAATGTCATTCTAAATAAAGACGACGCCAGTTTTGCCAACTTCCAATCAGCCAGCAGCACCTCACAAATAACCTATTCAATTGATGACTTTGACGACATTAAAACCACAGAGTACGGCTTTATCACTCAGCTTGATGGCTTTGTATTCGAGGTACCATTTTTAGGAGAATTTAACCTAATGAATGTGCTGGCCGCTTACAATACACTTAAAGCCAGAGGTTTTAGTGCGCTGCAGGTTGCGCCGTTACTACATCAACTCAATCCGCCACCGGGCAGAATGCAAAAAAACGCACAACAATTAATTTGGATAGATTACGCCCATACGCCTGATGCGATTGAACAAGCCATTATCACGCTACAAAACCACTACCCAGCACATAAAATTCGTGTCGTTTTTGGCTGTGGCGGAGATCGTGACAAATCTAAACGTGCCAAGATGGGCAAAATCACCTCCAAATTAGCCGATACAATCATTCTCACTAATGACAATCCAAGAAGCGAAAATCCTCAAGCCATTATCGATGACATTCTTAGTGGTATTGATGACAGCTATGAAGTTATCATTAATGAAAATCGCCAGATTGCCATTGAAAATGCTGTGATCACCTTGGCGGAAGAGGAGTGTTTACTGATCGCTGGAAAAGGTCATGAAACGACACAAATTTTAAACCATGAAACTTTAAAATCAAACGACAATGACATGGTGTTAGCTGCTATTATCGAGGCAGCGAGATTGAAAAAAATAAAAAACAAACAGCGTTAAACCTATTGAGAGATTTCTTAAAAAGGCAAAAAGGGAAGCAACTACAAAGACAAAAAATGCTACACACTGACACAAAGACCTTAGCTAAGCTATTAAACATCAATTGTGACATTAATGTTGAATTTTCTGGAATTTTTACCGATACTCGACAGCCAATGCATGGCGGTATTTTTTTAGCCCTTATTGGCGATAATTTTGATGCGCACGATTATCTAGAACAAGCTAAAGCTATGGGTGCTGTTGGTGTTATTGTTAGCAAACACGTAGCCACCGATCTGCCAACCTTGCTGGTCACAGATACGCAAGAGGCACTGAGTAAAATTGCCAAATTTCACCTCAACAAGCTACAACCAAAAACCATTGCTATCACCGGCAGTAACGGTAAAACCACCACCAAAAACTTACTGGCCAATATTCTAAATCAGGTTGCGCCCACATTAAAAACCCAAGGCAATCTAAATAATCACCTAGGCGTGCCAATGACACTACTAAGCCTAGAAGACAAACACAAATATGCGGTGATTGAAATGGGTGCCAATCATTTAGGTGAGATTAAGCAACTACGTGAATTAGTAACGCCCAATATTGCTATTGTCACCAACACGGGTGATGCGCATATTGGCGAATTTGGCAGCAAGGAAAATTTGATTAGTGCCAAGGGTGAAATTTATTCAACCGATTCTATCAATATTGTTAATACCAATACCAACTATTCGGGTGATCTTAGTTTTGGCAAAGGAGGTGATGTTTTTGCCAGCAATATTAAGCAATCTAAATTTGTATTAAATATTAAATCGCAAACCATTGATATCAATCTGCAGTTAATTGGCGAGCACAATATCAATAACGCCTTAGCCGCTAGCGCTTGTGCAGCTGCACTCGATGTTGATATTCAACTTATTAAACAAGGCTTGGAGGCCACGCAAGCAGAGCCGGGGCGTTTAAGCATTATTCAAACAAAACAATTCACCTTGATTGATGATACCTATAATGCCAGCCCCACGTCAATTCAGGCAGCACTCAACACGCTAAAAACCTACTCGGGTGAGTTGGTTGTGGTGCTGGGTGATATGGCTGAACTCGGTGAGGACGAGATCACCTTGCATCAACAAACTGGTGCATTAGCCGATACTATTACCCCTAACTTTTATAGCTTTGGCAGCCTAGCCAAACATTACCAAGCACAACATTTTGATTCTCAGGAGCGCCTGACTGAACATTTGATCAGCCAACACACTGGTGCCACCATCCTGGTTAAAGGCTCTAGAATCGCCAAACTAGATCAACTCATTACTCTTTTGCAAAAATAAACCAATTTTCACTTGACCTTTTGCCTAAACCTAGCGATAATTACGCGCTTGATGGGCCCGTAGCTCAACTGGATAGAGTACTCGGCTACGAACCGAGCGGTTACAGGTTCGACTCCTGTCGGGCCCACCATCAAATTTACATCAAGTTTATTCTGCCCAAACAGCTTCTGATAGAATACCCACATGATGACAATCCCCAACCTAATTACACTCTCTAGAATTTTCTTAATTCCAGTTTTTGTCGCCCTTTATTATTTCCAGCCTGCCTATAATCCGGATGGCTTTATTGACATTAAAGCACCTGAGAATATCTTTACTCAGGTTAATTTTTGGGTTACTGGCATTTATGCCTTTATCAGCACTACTGATTATCTTGATGGATACTTGGCCAGAAAACTCAACATGACCTCGCAACTCGGTGCTTTTCTGGATCCAGTGGCTGACAAACTCATGGTTTCTGTCGCGCTAATCCTTCTGGTAGACTTCTACCCTACCGATTCCCATTGGTATATCACCATTGCAGCACTCATTATCATCTCTCGCGAAATCCTAGTATCAGCACTGCGCGAATGGATGGGGACTATTGGTCAACGCTCAACGGTTAATGTGTCATTCATTGGAAAAGTAAAAACTTTTGTGCAAATTTTTGCCATTTTATTCTTACTCTATCAACAACCTTTCTTTGGTTTGCCTAGTTTTGAAATTGGTGTTGTATTATTAATGGCCGCCACCCTCTTAACCCTATGGTCAGGTTTTATTTATTTAAGAGAAGGGGTTAAAACTTTTGACAATTAATCCCAAATCAGCCTTGACTAATTTGAAAAAAACACTATAATTTCACTTTCTATTGCGGGAATAGCTCAGCTGGTAGAGCATCACGTTGCCAACGTGAATGTCGCGAGTTCGAATCTCGTTTCCCGCTCCAGATTCTAAAAAG
>NZ_JAQRMS010000032.1 GCF_028599055.1 Candidatus Thioglobus sp. | reverse complement strand
GGTTTTTGTTATGTGTAAAAACATAAATAATTAAGAGTTAAGTAAGCACTATGCTAGAAAATTTTAGCAAAGACCCCGGTTATCTAGCAAGGTTTTTGTTATGTATAAAAAGATGAATTGAATGGCAAACATAACAGAAAAAATTACTGAATTAGTTAACCCAACCTTAGAAGACATGGGTTATGAACTGGTGGGCATAGAGTATATTGCCAGCGGTAAGCACAGTATTTTGCGTGTTTTTATTGATACGGAAAACGGTATCGGCATTGAAGATTGTGAGAAGGTTTCTCATCAATTAAGCGCTATTTTTGATGTAGAAGATCCAATTACTGGGCAATATAATTTAGAAGTGTCTTCGCCAGGCATTGAAAGACCGTTGTTTCATATTGGCCATTATCAGCGCTTTTTGGGTAACGACATTAAGCTGCGTATGGTTAGACCCATTGAGGGCCAGCGTAAATTTAAAGGCTCGATTGGCAGTGTGAGTGAATTAAATCACACCATTGAGCTAGTAACAGAATTAGGTTCAGTGACACTGGACATTGATATGATTGAAAAAGCGAACTTGGTCGCTGACTTTTAGGAGAAAAACATGGACGGTAAAGAATTATTTTTGATGGTTGAGGCTATTTCTAATGAGAAAAATATCTCAAAGGAAGATGTATTTGAATCATTAGAAGAGGCTTTGGCGGTTGCGACAAAGAAGCGTAAAGAAATTGACGCACATGTTGAAATTGACCGTAAAACAGGTGAATTTCATACCTTCAGACAGTGGATGGTGATCGACGATAAAGAGAATTTTGTTGATGACGATGGCACGCCTTTTGACCCTGAATTACACATTTATGAAAAAGATGCGAACGGCGTTGCAATTGACGACTTTGTTCGTGAGCCAATTGAAACAGAAGCGTTTGGCCGTATCGCTGCGCAAGTGGTTAAGCAAGTTATTATTCAAAAAGTGCGCGAAGCAGAAAGAGAGGTGATTGTTGAAGACTACACTAAGCGTGTGGGCGAGGTAATCATGGTAACGGTTAAGCGTGTTGATCGCGGCAATGTCTATGTTGACATGGGCGGTGTTGACGGCATGATTTCTAAGTTTGATTTAATTCCAAATGAATCAGTGCGTAAGAATGATCGTTTAAGAGCCTACATTAAAGAAGTTAAATCATCAGTACGTGGTGCGCAAATTTATCTTTCGCGTACGGCGCCAGAAATGATGATTGCCCTATTTGAAATGGAAGTGCCGGAAATTTCTGAAGGCGTGATTGAAATTATGGGTGGCTCTAGAGATCCGGGTTTGCGTTCAAAACTAGCAGTTAAGGCAAAAGATAAGCGCCTAGATCCAATTGGCTCTTGTATTGGTATGCGTGGTGCACGCGTACAAGCAGTGTCTAATGAGCTAAATGGCGAGCGTGTTGATATTATTTTATGGGATGAAGATCCGGCTCAATTTGCTATTAACGCTATGGCGCCTGCAGAGATTAGCTCAATTGTGGTAGACGAAGAGCGTAACTCAATGGATATTGCGGTTGAAGAAGACCAACTAGCTTTAGCTATTGGTCGTGGCGGTCAAAACATTAAGTTGGCTGCACGCTTAACTGGCTGGAAGTTGAATGTTATGTCAACAGCAGATGCAGATGAAAAGCAAGCAGAAGAAACTCAAAAGGCCAGTGATAAATTGGCTGACAAGCTGGGCGTAGATAGCGAAGTAGCTGGCGTATTATTGGAAGAGGGTTTTGAATCAGTTGGCGACATTGCTGATGCGGATGCTGATACACTAGAAAATATTGAAGAATTTGACGCCACTATGGTGGAAGAGTTGCAGGAACGTGCAGCTGACGCACAGTTAGTACAAGCATTAGGTGATGCAGATGCGTCTGAAGCGCTAACAACGGTTGAAGGTGTTGATGAAGATTTAGCAGACGCTTTGATTGAAGCTGAAATCACCACGGTTGATGATTTGGCAGAGCTATCTATTGATGAACTGTTAGAAATCCAGGTAATGGATAAAGAAAAAGCCTCAAGCATTATTATGACTGCAAGAGAAAATGAAGGGTGGTTTGATTAATTAGTTGTACTTAACAATAAGGCACTCTTAATCACAACAAAAAATAGGCAAGCATTATGGCACATACGGTTGAAACATTATCCAAATTACTGAAAAAAACACCCGATGAGGTGATTACAATTCTGGCATCGGCGGGCATTGAAGGTAAGCAAGCAGATTCTAGTATTTCTGGTGAGGAAAGAAAAATCCTCATGGGCAGTTTATCAAAGCGTTCATCGAGCAAATCAAGTATGTCTGTTTCGCGCAAGCTTAGTAGCAAAACAACCAGCAATACCGGTGGCGGCGTTAAGGTTCAAGTTAAGAAAAAGCGCGTTAAGCAAGCGCCTATTGAAGCTGGTGATCCTGTTGCTAATGAAGCAGCCCTTGCAGCGCAAGCGGCACTTGAAGTAGGGCGTGAAGCTGATGAAAAACTATTGGCTCAAGATGCCAAGCGCTTGGAAATGATTCGATTGCAAAAAGAACAAGCTGAAGCCTTAAAAGGCCAACAAGCAGCAGTAAAACAAGAGCAGGAAGAGGTCAAGAAAACTGAAGAAGTTAAAGCAGCACAACCAAAAGAAGATAAATCTGCAGAAGAGAAAAAGCCAAAGCGTATGCGTAATACCGCTGCACCAAGTGGTAATGCAGGGCGTAGACAGCTGCATGTAGCCAAACACAATCCAAACCGCAAACTGAAAAAGAAAGACAGAACTCGTCTTAGTCAAAAGACTCAAGATGAACAAGCACAACACGGCTTTCAGAAGCCGGTTGAAAAAGTGGTTCATGAAGTGGCCGTGCCAGAGACAATCAAGGTTAGTGAGTTAGCACAAAAAATGACCACCAAGGCCGGTGAAGTATTAAAAGTGCTAATGGGCATGGGTGTAATGGTAACGCTAAATGATGTGATTGACCAAGACACTGCTTTGTTAGTGGTTGAAGAAATGGGGCACAAAGGTGTTGCTAGAGCCGAAGAAACGGTTGAAGATACATTAGTTGAAAAATCAAAGCCAACGGGCGATGAAAGCCTTAGGCCGCCGGTAGTAACCATCATGGGTCATGTTGATCACGGTAAAACATCGTTGCTTGATTACATTCGAAAAGCCAAGGTTGCTGATGGTGAAGCAGGTGGCATTACTCAGCATATTGGTTCGTATCAAGTTGATACCGATAACGGCAAAATTACCTTTATTGATACGCCGGGACACGCAGCATTTTCAAAGATGCGTTCACGCGGCGCCAATGCGACTGATATTATTATTTTAGTGGTTGCGGCCGATGACGGCGTGATGCCACAAACCATTGAGTCAATCAAGCATGCGCAGGCAGCCGGTGTGCCAATAATTGTTGCTATTAATAAAATTGATAAAGAAGGCGCAGATCTTGACAAGATTAAGCAAGTGCTTTCTACGCATGACGTCATCTCCGAAGATTGGGGTGGTGATGTAATGATGGTGCCAGTATCGGCCCACACGGGTGAAGGTATTGATGCACTACTTGAGGCCATTACCCTAACTGCAGAAGTGTTAGAATTTTCAGCAGTTACTAAAGGACCAGCAAACGGTATCGTGCTAGAAGCCCGTTTAGAAAAAGGCCGTGGTAAAGTGACGACAATTCTAGTTCAATCAGGTACGTTGAAAAAAGGCGACATTATGATTGCCGGCTTAGAATACGGCAAGGTTAAGCAAATTGTTAACGACCAAGGCAAGGTGCTTAAAGAAGCTGGCCCATCTGCCCCGGTAGAGGTGCTAGGCTTATCAGGTGTGCCAAATTCTGGTGACGAAGTATTGGTAGTAGAAAGTGAGCGTAAAGCACGTGAAGTGGCCGATTTTAGAAAAGCCAAGGAACGTGAAGCTGAATTGCAAAGACAACAAGCCTCTAAGATGGATAACTTCTTACAGAAGATGGAAGAAGGCGATGTGTCAACGGTTAATGTATTACTTAAATCGGATGTTCGTGGATCAGCGCAAGCGCTGGTTGAGGCATTAGAAGAATTATCTACCGACGAGGTTAGGGTTAAGGTGGTGTCAAGCGGCGTGGGCGGCATTAATACTACCGATATTACCTTGGCAGCAACATCAGAAGCGCTGGTTTTAGGTTTTAATGTGCGTGCTGATGCGGTGGCACGTAAGACAGCTGATAGCGAAGGCGTGCGCATTGAGTACTACTCAATTATCTATAACCTAATTGATGATGTGAAGGCGATTATGAGTGGCTTGTTAAGTCCAGCACTCAGTGAAAATATTATTGGTATTGCTCAGGTTAAGGATGTATTCCGTTCACAGAAATTGGGCGATATTGCAGGTTGTATGGTTGAAGAAGGTGTGGTTAGAAAAGACTCGCCAATTCGTGTCTTGCGTGATAGTGTGGTGGTTTATGAAGGTGAATTAGAATCATTAAGACGCTTTAAAGACGATGTTAAAGAGGTTAAATCAGGTACAGAATGTGGTATCGGTGTTGCTGGTTATAATGATGTTCAGCCGGGCGATCAGATCGAAGTATTTGAGCGTGTTGAAACGGCGCGTACACTTTAAGCATTCATGCCAGCACAACAAGACTCATTTCGTATTGAACGTATTAACGAGCTTGTTCGTCGTGAACTGGTTACCTTATTAAAAAATGAAACTAAAGATCCGCGCCTTAGTGGCGTGGTTGTTACTGACGTGTTAACGAGTCGCGATCTAAGTGCTGCCAAGGTTTATTACACCGTGGCAACAGAAGATAAGGCAGAGGTTGATATTTTGCTTAAAAAAGCAGCAGGTTTTTTTCGCACAAGATTGTCCAAAACCGTTGATCTGCGTCATACACCAGCCTTGAGATTTATCTTTGATCCTGCACCTAATACCGGTGCCAGGATTGATGATTTATTATCTAAACTATAACTTATAGCCATGTCACGGCGCAATCCTAAAGGCAGAGAAATTAATGGCATTGTGCTTTTGGACAAAGACACCGGCCTAAGTTCAAACGCTGCCCTGCAACAAGTAAAGCGACTTTTTTTTGCTAAGAAAGCTGGGCATACGGGCAGTCTAGATCCGTTGGCCAGCGGCATACTACCAATTTGCTTAGGTCAGGCAACCAAAGTGGCACAATTTTTACTGGATGATGACAAGCGCTATTTTGTTCGTGGCAAACTGGGTGAGATGACAGATACACTTGACTCTGAAGGTGAAATTGTTAAAACACAAGCATTTGAACATTTAAAAGAAGCTGAAATTATCGATGCAGTCATGAGTTTTCAAGGCGATATCTTACAGGTTCCGCCCATGTATTCGGCACTCAAAAAAGATGGACAGCCTTTGTATAAACTAGCCAGACAAGGTATTGATGTTGAGCGACCGCCGCGCCCAATCACCATTCACAATATCGATTTTATTAGCTATGAGCAAGGTGTTGTTACCCTTGAAGTTAGCTGCTCTAAAGGTACTTATATCCGTAGCTTAATACAAGATATTGGTGATAAATTAGGTTGTGGTGCGCATGTGATTGAACTTAGGCGTACGGGCTTTACTCATATTGATATTGCCCAAACCATTAAATTCTCAGAGTTGGAAGGCTTGGCCACGGATGATTATCAATTACTAGACGAGAAAATATTTGCCACTGAGGATATGCTGCCAGACATTGAAAGTATTTCGCTTAATGCACAACAAGCTAAGGACATTAGATTTGGTCGAAGTATTTTATGTGACAGGCAAGGCCTGTCACATAAGGTTAAATTGTTTGATCAAAGTCAAGTGTTTTTAGGCATTGGTGAGCCTGATGAAGATGGCGGTATTAAGCCCAAACGATTATTTGTTTAATCTATAATTTGTCATATGAACACAGAAAATAAGAAAAAAAGCGCTTTAGTTGGCTACGGGTTTGATGAAAACCTAATGCGCAGCGTTAAGGGTGACGAAAGCTTAAAGGACAGTGTTTATAATCGAGAGCGTACGCATAATATTGTTGATAAAAATATTGACGATTTACTAGAAGTGATTTTATTTTTGCTGCTGTCTACCGGTGTTTTTCGTATTGTCATTGGCCTTAACAACGGCGAGATCAAAACTTCCTCTGTATTTGACCCGTTTAATGTTGAAATTCATTTGGCGCAAGATCTATTAGAGCCAGACTACGTGTTTCATCACTTTGGCATGATTGCTTTGGATGAAAAAGAAGCCTTGATTAAGCGCTACTATGAAATGCTAGAGCATGATCCAGCGTTTGATTATCTTTCGGATGAGTGGCAAGCAGCCTTTCATGACCGTAACCAAATTATGAAGCAGTTAACCGATGAAGATGAGCTGAGATATATCATCGATCATATTCCAGCACTTAGAAATTTGGACGGCTATTATCTGCGCTCGACCGTTATTAATTTATTTAACTCGACCATTTCTATGTCGTTTAACTGCGATGGAACGCAGATTATGTCACATAAGAAATTTAGAGAATTTATCGAAGAATACGTATAGGAAAAAATATGAAAGTTTTAGTTATTGGTGCGGGTGGTCGTGAGCATGCACTGGCTTGGCAATGTGCCAAATTTGATGAAGTAACAGAAGTGTTCGTTGCACCTGGCAATGCGGGTACGCAGTTAGAAGAGAAACTAACCAATGTTAATGTTGGCGCTGAAGATATTGACGGGCTCATTAAATTTGCACAAGATAATCAAATCAACATTACTATTGTGGGCCCCGAAGCGCCACTGGTTATTGGTGTGGTTGATCAGTTTCAAGCACAGGGTTTGGCTATTTTTGGCCCGACAGAAGCCGCCTCACAATTAGAAGGTTCAAAGGCTTTTTGTAAGGATTTTCTTGAGCGCAATAACATTCCAACCGCTTACTATGATGTGTTTACCGAAGTGGCTCCCGCACTACAATATGTTGAAGAAAAAGGCGTGCCAATTGTTATTAAAGCTGATGGCTTAGCCGCTGGAAAAGGGGTTATTATTGCCAATACGCAAACAGAAGCGGCGGATGCGATTAATGATATGCTAGAGGGTAATCGTTTTGGTGAAGCGGGTTCACGCGTGGTGATTGAAGAATTTTTAGTGGGCGAAGAAGCCAGTTTTATTGTCATGGTAGACGGCAAAAATATCTTACCAATGGTAACGTCTCAAGACCATAAAGCTCGCGATAACGGCGACAAAGGCCCTAATACCGGTGGTATGGGCGCTTATTCGCCTGCACCAATTGTGACCGATGAAATTTTCCAAAATGTTATGGATAGTGTTATTCGACCAACCGTTGACGGTATGGCTGCAGAAGGTAATAGTTACACCGGTTTTTTATACGCCGGCTTGATGATTGATACTCAAGGAAAGTCTAAAGTGTTGGAATATAATTGCCGATTCGGCGATCCTGAAACACAACCAATTATGATGCGCTTAAAGTCAAACCTGGCTGAACTAAGTCTACTGGCAACCAAAGGAAAACTTGATGAGGCTAATATTGAGTGGGATGAGCGTAGCTCAATGGGTGTTGTGTTGGCAGCCAACGGCTACCCAGATGCCTATCCATCAGGAGAAGTTATTGGTTTGCCACAAGACAGTTACGAAGCTAAAGTTTTCCATGCAGGCACTAAAATGAATGGCAATGATGTTGTTAGTAGTGGTGGTCGAGTCTTATGCGCAACAGCACTAGGAAAAGACACAAAACAAGCACAAGACAACGCCTATGCATTACTAAACAAAATTGACTGGCCTACGGCTTATTATCGAACCGATATCGGTTTCAAGGCGCTTGATAGCAAGTAGCATAATGCGATTTTTTGTGGCTCGGAATAGATGAAAGTTATCGTTGCGGGTAGTGGCATTATAGGTATTGCTTCTGCCTATTATTTGGCCAAAGCTGGCCACGAAGTTACTGTTATTGAGCAAGAATCAGAATCTGCATTGGGCACTAGTTTTGCCAATGCAGGGCAATTATCATACGGCATGTCATCGCCCTGGGCGGGTCCAGGAATTCCAATCAAGGCCATGAAGTGGCTGGTGGCCAAATATGCGCCTCTAGTTATCAATCCAAAACTAACTTGGTTGACGATTAAATTTTTGTTTAAAATTTTAAAAAACTGCACAGCCGGCCGTTACAAAATTAATAAATCTCGAATGGTGCGAATATCGCAATATTCAAAACAAGCAATTGCCGAGGTGGTAAAAGAACATGGTTTTGATTTTGAGCTTCGAAGCCATGGATTGTTACAAGTTTTTAGAACTCAGGCGCAATTAGAAGCGGCACAAAAAGACATGGCGGTGCTTGATGCTTATCAGGTTAAGTATCAGAAGCTAGACGTTGCAGGCTGTATTGAAGCTGAGCCAGCGCTTGTCCATGTTAAAGATAAATTAACAGGCGGGTTGCGTTATCTTGAAGATCAAAGCGCTAACTGTTTCTTATTTGCCAGCCACTTAACTCAAGTGTGTAAAGCAATGGGGGTTAAATTTGACTTCAATGTGAGCATTGAAAAAATCAAATTTGACCGTCAAAAAGTTACCGGCATTCAAACGGATAAAGGTGATTACACGGCAGATAAATATGTGATTGCTTTGGGCAGTGATTCTGCAGACGTACTGAGCCCACTGGGCATACACTTGCCGGTTTATCCAGTTAAGGGCTACTCTATTACCATGCCTGTTAAGCGTGATCTGGATGCGCCACAAGGCACGCTCATGGATGAAACTTATAAGGTTGCTATCACAAGACTGGGAGATTTTGTACGCGTTGCTGGCATTGCTGAATTGACAGGCTATGATAAAACCCTGTCAGCATCTGGTGATCGTATTACTCAGTTTGTTCTGAAAGATCTATTTCCAAAGGCAGTGGAACAAGTGCCTGATGATCATCTTTGGGCAGGATTGCGTCCAATGACGCCTGATGGCACGCCAATTATTGGCAAAACGCCTTACAATAATTTATTATTGAACACAGGACACGGCACACTTGGATGGACTATGAGCCTAGGATCAGGGAAAATTATCAATTCCATTGTGTCTGGCGAAACACCAGAAATAGATATCGAAGGGCTTGATATGTTTCGATACCAATAAATGGCCAGTCAATTAGTTATTATTGGTGTTGATGAAGCGGGCCGCGGGCCATTGGTTGGCTCGGTGGTTGCGGGTGCGGTTATTCTTCCCCAAGATTTTGATTTGCCCGAATTAACCGATTCTAAAAAACTCAGTGAAAAAAAGCGCGAAACGCTCTATGAGCTTATTACCCAGCAATGTCAGTGGGCGGTTGGCGAATCAACCCCACAAGAGATTGATGAAATCAACATTCTGCAAGCAACCATGCTAGCTATGAAGCGCGCTGTAGAAAATTTAAACACTAAATATGATCAAGTATTGGTAGATGGAAATCGTTGTCCAGAACTTGAGAATTGCACAGCAATTGTTAAGGGTGATTTAACTGAACCAGTAATTTCAGCGGCATCGATTGTTGCCAAAGTAACGCGCGACAGGCAAATGGCAGAACTAGACCAACAGTATCCTCAATATGGTTTTGCTAAACACAAGGGTTATGGCACTAAAGCACACATGGAGACGCTCAAACAATATGGCGCTATTAGTGGCCAGCACCGATTCTCTTTCTCACCTGTTAAGCGAGTAGCACAAAACTAGAAAGGGGTGCCTTCTGCACTACCGCCCAAGGCTTTTAGTTCTTGTTTGAGTTTGGCTTTTTGCGCGTCAAGTGCAGCTTGTTGCTTTCTCAACTCAGCTTCTTTCTGTGCGGCTAATTCGCGTTGGCGATCACGCTCAATTTCAGCAGCTGGACGCGTTTTTAAATACTTAAACAGCTTAACCACTTTTTTTACACCTTTGGCTTTGCTCGCTACTTTAACCGCTTTGTCGGCTTCACGTTTGGTTACAGCGCCCATTAGATACACGGTTTGATTTTCAGTCATCACACGTATGTGAGTTGGGTGAAACACTTCTTGGTCATGAAATAAAGCTTCTACTTGCAAGGTGATGGCTGAATCTTTAGCGCGACTGAGTAGCCCGCTATTTGGGCCAACGTTAATCTCGTTAAATACTTGGGTAATTTTAGCGTCTTGTAATTGTGCCTGTTTGGCAGCGTAATTACGTAAGTTACTAGAAGCTGCTTCGCCAGTGATCAGTACATTTTTGTCATACACCATAAAATTTAAATGGGCATCTTCTAACGCTACGTCTGTAGATGGCCATGCAAATAGTCTGAAAGCGATTGTTCGATCGTCTAACACTTCGCCGGCTGTGCGTCGATCATTGCTAACCGTAATAACTGTGCTAACAGTTGAGGCGCCTTGAATCACGGGCAGACAGCCACTAAGTAAAAAAGTATTGGTCAATAAAAGTGCGGAAAGAATGATTTTTTTCATAATTGTTTAAGCCTCAAAAGCGTCTTTAATCCAAGTAATTTTAGGATATTTTAAATCAGATTCTAGTCCAACAACATCGAACCGACAGATATATTCTTCAAACTCAGCGTGTTGTTGTAGATAGTATTGCGCTGTACGAATGATTTTTAGTTGTTTGGCATGATCAACGGTATCGGTAGCAGCGCCAAAGACAGTATTTTTTCGATAGCGAACTTCAACAAAAACCAACACTTTTTCAACCTCATCTAGCATAATGATGTCTATTTCACCAAAACGCGCTAGATAATTTTGCTCAATCAAACTAAGACCATGCGCTATTAAATGGTCGAGGGCGAGTTGCTCTGCTTGATTGCCAATTTTTCGCTTAAAACTAAACATGTCTGGAACGCTTTATATTGTTGCTACCCCTATTGGAAATCTTGATGATATCACGTTTAGAGCGGTTGATACGCTAAAGTCAGTTGATGTCATTTTGGCAGAGGATACGCGCCATTCAAAAACCTTAGTTAATCATCATGAGATCAGCACACCACTGAAGGCCTTTCATGAGCACAACGAGACTCACAAAGCACAAGCAGTGATAGAGGCGGTTTTAGCCGGTCAAAATATCGCACTGATTAGTGATGCTGGTACGCCGCTAATTAGCGATCCAGGCTATGTGTTAGTGCGTGAAGCCAAAAAAGCAGGTGTTAACGTGTCACCCATTCCTGGCCCAAGTGCCATGATTAGTGCCATGAGTGCGGCAGGTGTTGCGACTGATAGGTTTGGTTTTTTTGGCTTTCTACCCAGTAAAAAGTCAGCCAGACTCAAAGCCATTCAAGCCATTGCACACATTGATCAAACCGCTATTTTTTATGAATCGCCCAAACGTATTTTGGCGTGTACACAAGATTTATTGGCCGTGCTAGGTGATGAGCGTGTTGTGTGTTTGGCTAAAGAGTTAACCAAATCGTTTGAGACCATAAAAACGGATAATATCCCAAACTTACTAAATTATCTACAAGAAGATGTAACGCATCAGAAAGGCGAGTTTGTGGTGTTAATTTCTGCAGTTGATAAAGACAGCAAAGTCCAGGGCGAAGAACAGCTGGATAAAATATTGCCTATCTTGCTCACTGAAATGGGCGCCTCAAAAGCGGCAAAATTAGCCGCCAAAATAACAAACATTGATAAAAAGCACTGTTATCAACGTGCAATTTTGACTTCGTCTTTATCCTCTTCTGCTGTGTTAGATTCTAAAAAAGACTCAATCTCATAGTTGCACCTATGTTCAATCGTCTTTTTCAGAAGTCGCCTTGCAGAAAAGAAAAATACTCGCCAAAAATTCTTTTAGAAACACCCTTGAGTTAAAATAATCAAATGAATTACTACACACGCCACATTTTCTTTTGCAATAATCAACGTAAAGACGGTAAGTCATGTTGTTCGCAACTTGGCGCCAAAGCGATGTATCGTTATGCCAAGGATAAGTGTCGAGACGCCGAACAAATGGGCGAAGGTAAAATTGGTATTAGTGAATCTCGCTGTCTAGGCAGGTGTGAGCACGGGCCAGTGGCTGTGGTGTATCCAGATAATGTTTGGTATCAATACATTGATGAAGAAGAT
>NZ_JAQRMS010000031.1 GCF_028599055.1 Candidatus Thioglobus sp. | reverse complement strand
CACAACTTAGGCTGTCTTTAGCCTGCACATCGCTGAGTGTGTCTGCTTGCACATTGAAACTGCCGATCGTTAATAACGATACAGCAGATAATTTTAATAACTTATTCATAAAACTTCTCCTCGATTGAGATTAAAAAAACGCAGAAATTAAATAACCACTGCGAGAAGAAATTTTATCAAAAAAAACCGCTTGTGAACAGCAGTTTTTAAAAAAATTAAGTGTGTTTTTGATGGAGTGCAATAAGACCTAAAAGTATGGTGACAGTCATAATAACACTTAAGCCTTTAGAGTTAACGATAGGCGAATAACTACTATAAGCCGAGGCTAGGGTTGTGCTGGCTAATAAAGACACTGATAAAGCCAATATTGGCTTAATAAAAACAGATAATTTCATCCGCTTAGTGAATTAATGTCACACTTAGTGACAAAATAACCGCTGCAGATGAATAGATGATTGTGTGTAATGCTAGATTCATTTTTTTCTCCCTGAAAAAATAATAATAAAAATTAGTTAGTGGACAGTTGTGCCAATTAACTGATTAATGATTGATTGAGTTGAACTTGAATTTTTTAGCGTTGCTCTGGCGTACCATTTGTCAGCCAGTTGCTTATTAGCCGATGTGCCTTCGCCAGTTAAATAAGCGTACCAAACATTAAATTGCGCTGGCAAATTGCCTTGTTGCGCCGCTCTTTGATACCAGTAAAAAGCATGTGCCGAGTTCTTAGCAACACCCTTACCTTTTTGGAAAATATCAGCCAGTTTATATTGCGAATCAGCATCGCCCAAATAAGCTTGCTGTTGGATCTTAACAGTGTCAATTTTTAGTTCAGATTCTGCCAATAAATGTGCATGCATTTGATTCATGATATTTTCCTCTTTTTGTTGTTAAGTTGGTCGAAATATACCGTGCTTCATGAGCCTTGTAAAGGGTTTTTTTAATAAAAATTAAATATATTTTTATTAATTAAAAATCAATTAGTTATATGGTTTTTATGGTGTGTTTACCACTAGTGGTTTTTTTTAACTAATCTAACTTCATTACACTAGTGGTAAAAATTAACTATAATAGGTAAAAAATTCAAGTATAAAATCACAAAATACCATGGCCAACAAAACCAAAGATTATCTTGCCAAAGTCCGCAAAAAGACTGGCTTTTCAGACTATAAAATTTCCCAGGAATATGGCATTAACCAATCAAATTTAAGTAAATATAAATCTGGAAAATCCACCCTTTCAGAAACACACGCCTGGTTATTTGCTGATATTTTGAACATCAACCCTGCCGAAGTCGTGGCTTACACCAAACTTGAATCGGCAAAAATTAAGGGTGACAAATCAAAGGCTGTATTTTGGCAGGAACAACTAGAAAATCTTTCTCAGAGCTCAGAGTCTATCAAAATCGATATCGCACAAATTAACCCTATTGTTGGCGATTTGGATAACAACGCCCAACAAATTATTGACTTAAGTATTGAAGCGGCTAAAAATGCATCCGACCTATTGGTATTTCCAGAATTGGCTTTAGTTGGCTACCTTCCAGAAGATCTATTATTGCGCCATGGCTTTATGCAACAAGTCGAACAAAAAGTTGCATTTATTAAAAGCAAAATTCCTGACGATATTTCAATTATCTTCGGCGCACCTTGCAAGCAAAACAACGCTTTATACAACTCTGCTTACCTTATTCAGAATGGTGACATTAAAATCTACCATAAACAACAACTACCTAACTACAGTGTCTTTGATGAAAAACGCTACTTCACACCGGGCAATCAAACGTGTGTTTTTACCGTTAATAACCAACGCATTGGACTATTGATCTGTGAAGACATCTGGGATGCTGATACTGTTAAGGAAACAGTCAAGTATGGCGTACAAACCTTGATTGCCATCAACGCCTCACCTTTTCATGTTGACAAACATCAGCAGCGCTTAGCAGAGGCAAAAAAACGTGTCATGGAAAACAATATTAATCTGGTTTATGTAAATTTAGTGGGTGGCCAAGATGAGATTGTCTTTGATGGTGGATCTTTTATGATGGACACCAAGGCGCAAATCACCCAACAACTCCCCTTCTTTAAATCTACCAGCACCCTACTTGAGTCGGCTAACAACATCACAGAAACTACTAGTGTTGAACAAACCATCTATGATGCTTTGGTGCTTGCCACCCAAGATTACATTAATAAAAATGGCGTATTTGATGGGGTGGTTATCGGCTTATCAGGCGGTATTGATTCTGCACTTACCTTGGCCATTGCTGCCGATGCCGTGGGCAGTGAGAAGGTTAAGGCTATTATGATGCCTTACACTTACACCTCAAATATGAGTCTTGAAGATGCCAAAGCGCAAGCCAGCATCATGAACATTGATTATGATGAAATCAGCATTCACGCTATGGTGGATAGCTTTAACACTCAACTTAATGGCATCTTCAATGGCATGGAAGCTGACACCACTGAAGAAAATCTACAAGCGCGCGTACGCGGTACACTACTAATGGCCATTTCTAACAAGCTGGGTAGTATCGTATTAACCACGGGCAATAAATCTGAAATGGCTGTGGGTTATGCAACGCTTTATGGCGATATGTCTGGTGGCTTTGCCCCATTAAAAGATATTTCTAAAACCATGGTCTATCGACTGACCAACTATCGCAATAGCCAATCCTATATTATTCCAGGGCGTGTCATTGATCGCGAACCTTCGGCGGAGCTTGCACCTGATCAAGTTGATCAAGATTCATTACCACCGTATGACGAGCTAGACGACATCCTAGAGCTATTCATTGAACAAAGGCTTTCTATTACTGAAATTGTTCAACGTGGCCACAATCAACAAACGGTTGAACGCATTAGTCGATTGGTTTTGAATAACGAATACAAACGCAGACAAAGCGCGCCTGGGCCTAAAATAAGTAAAAATGCTTTTGGTAAAGAGCGTCGTTACCCAATGACTTCAAAGTTCAAACCATAAGAAAACCTCTAAGAAAAGACCTTAAGAATACCTTGTGCCTTATGCGTCGTTTCTTCTAATTCGCGAGCTGGTTTTGAATCAAACACAATACCAGCACCCGCTCTAAAGCTTAGCGTTTGATCTTGTTTTATCATGGTTCGAATCAGGATGTTTAAATCCATTTTTCCATTATTACTAATATAGCCTAACGAACCTGTATAAGCCTCACGGGCGCCCTGCTCTAATTCGGCAATAATCTCCATACAACGAATTTTAGGACAACCAGTAATGGTGCCGCCCGGAAACAAAGCCCGGATTAACTGATCTACGTGCGTATCAGGCTTTAACGTACCCTTGATATTAGAAACAATATGATGCACATAAGGGTAGGTTTCAAGTGTCATGACTTCATTAACCTCAATACTGCCATATTCACATACCCTACCCAAATCATTACGCTCTAAATCCAACAACATAATATGTTCCGCTTGCTCCTTAGGGTGGCTAATCAGCTGTTGTTTAAGTGTTTCATCTTCCTCTCCTTTACCGCGCGGATGAGTGCCTGCAATGGGGCGTGTTTCAATCGCATCACCATTCACACTAAACAAGCGCTCTGGCGAGGATGAAATAATACTAAATTGTTCGAATTGCGCCAACGCAGAAAATGGCGCTGGATTGGATTTTTTTAAGCGATGATAAAGCTGAGTGGCAGAACAATCCTCTTGCAACGCGTAGCGCCAAGCACGAGATAAATTCACCTGAAAAACATCGCCAGCTTTAATATATTCTTTAATCGCCTCAACGCCTGATAGAAACTTTTTGTCCGCCTCACAGGTCAGATTTCCTGAAAAATTAGCCGTTTCAATTGTTTTTACAGTGTCTACGTCTTTTAGTATTAGCGCCATTCTATCTTTATCACCCTGCTCATCCAGCAAGAAGGTTTTATCCAGTTGATGATCAATAATAATAGCACTTGGAATCTTAACCGCGATGGCAATAGGCAAGCTACTGTCATGCAGCTTGCTTGACAAGGTTGGTTCAATTTGCCCAATCAACTCATAAGCCAAATAGACAAACCAGCCACCGGTAAACGGCAAATCTTGGTGCTGCTGATCACTGGGCTTAATCTGGCTGGCTAACTCATCTAAAAAATCAAACTCTGTTAAATGGTTAAGCTGTATGGTTTGCTGAGGATGGGCGAACAAAATAGAATAGCGATTATTGCTATTATGATTAACGCTTTCTAATAAAAAAGGATAACGCTTAGCATTTAAGTGGCACAAGCCATCCAAGGCAACGCTTGGAATCTCTATCACCTTCATATTAATTAACTTGGCTAGGCTCGCTGGCAGTTGGAGTTGACTCTTGTGGACTAATTTTACTGAGCAATTGTTTGGCTCGATTAATGGTGTGATGCGCCGGAAATTTACTAATCATACTATTAAGTAATGTTTGCGCTTTTTGAGTTTGCTTCAGCTCAACATAAACCCGAGCCAATTCAAATAAGGAATTTGAGAACTTATGATGCAAAGGACTACCTTGCTGAAAAGCCACAAAGGTGTTTTTAGCTTGCTGATAATCACCCTTGGCTAAATAAGCTTTGGCTAGCCAATACTGCGCATCCGAGGCATGATTGTTGTCAGGATAAATATCTAAATATTGCTTAAATAAAATAATGGCTTGATCATATTGATCAGTCACCAGTAAAGAGCGTGCACTGGTATAAATTTTTTTAGCTTTTTTGTTATGCTCACGCACACGCATCATGGTTTGCTCAACCACCACACTGGATTTTTTGTACTCCATCAAATTAAACAATTCAGCAATTTTTTTACTACTGTGCTGCTGCTGTTGTTCTAATTGTTCAATTTTGCCTTTAAGGGTTCGATTTTTTTTAACTAAGCGCTTAATTTTCTTATTGTGATCCATGATCACCTTATCGGTATTAATACCTGCAGAAGCTGGCTGGCCAACAAAAGCAGTCATAAGAACAATTAAAGAAAGGCGCTTCACAATAGACTACTGATAAACAAATTCAACACGTCTGTTTTGCTTCCAAGCATTCTCATCATGCGCTTGCATTAACGGGTTTTCTTCACCAAAACTAATCACCTCAACTCTAGAGCTAAGGTCGTATAACCCCAATACCTCTTTAACCGCTAAGGCACGATTCTCGCCCAAAGCCAAGTTATACTCACGAGTACCGCGCTCATCTGCATGCCCTTCTAAGCGCAAATTAAGCGCAGGATTGTCACGCATAAAATTAGCGTGTTTGATGATTTCTTGAGTGGCTGACTCGCTGATTTCACTACCGTCATAATCAAAATACAATACAAATTGAGTACCGGTATTTTTAAGCTCAGCAGACGCCAGTTGTGCCGCTGTTACTTGGGTGTTTGAACGTTTATAATTGCCCGCATATTCGGTTGACTGAAAACTAGAGGTATCTTGAGTAACAATATGCTCTTGAGCATCGTCCTGTGCAACAACACTAGGCCTTGGCGCTACTTTTTGATACAACTCTTCAACCGTGGTAGAACAAGATGATAACAACACAGTGGCTGTTAATAATGCAGTGATTTTTAACATAATAAACTCCTCGAATTATTTAGAATAATGTGACCAATTAGGCTCTCGAACCTCACCCGCTTTACTGGCTAGCTCAAAAGTTTGCTGACCCAAAATTGAAACCACAGATAGTACGCCAGTATCACCCTTGTTGGTTGCATAAATAATCATACTACCATTGGGTGAAAAGAATGGAGATTCGTCCAACTTATTGCTAGTCATAATGGTTAGATCTTGAGTGGCAATATCAAGCATGGCAATGCGATAATCTCGGTCTAGGCGGTGCACCAATGCTAAGCTTTTGCCATCGGGGGAAAATACCGCTTTGGCGTTATAGCTTCCGTCAAACGTAGCGCGCTTAATTTTGCCTGATGCTAGGTGTTTAATATAAACCTGAACTTGGCCAGAACGATTAGAGGTAAAGGCGATGCGCTCACCATCGGGTGAAAAACTTGCCTCAGTATCAATACCGACATCCTGAGTTAGACGAGTTAATTTTTTATTGGATAAGTGATAAGCGTAAATATCTTTATTACCCTCTTTTGATAGGGTCAATACAATGCTTTCACCATTAGGATGCCAGGCTGGCGCCGAAGCAATACCGTCAAAATAAGGTAATTTTTGTGTTTTTCGACGCATAAATGGATACTGAATAAACACCTCAGATCGGCCATTTTTAAATGAAACATACGCAATTTTATTTTGATCTGGCGACCAAGCAGGTGACAAAATTGGGCTAGCCGCTCTAAAAATAGTTTGCGGGTTTTGTGCGTCAGAATCAGAGATTTCTAAACGATACTCACGCTTACCTTGACCTTTGTTAGCCACTGTCACATAGGCAAGGCGAGTGTCGAACGAACCCTTAACACCTAATAAGGCAAAATAAATTTGATCAGATAAATAATGCGCAATTCGTCTGATACCACTATTATGAACAGCGAACTTCTTGGCATATAAAGTCTTTTTAGAATAGGTATCAATCAGTTCAATTTCAACATTGAAAATCTTTTGACTGACTTGATCAAGCTTTCCAACAACAATCGCCTCAATTTTTTTAGCTTGCCATTGTTTAAAGTTTATTTTATTGCCAATAATCTGCTTAGCACTTGAGGCGTTAAACTCACCCGAGCGATTAAAATTATCACGCATGATATGCGCGATCGCCTCACCCTGTTTGGCATCGCCTGTAACAGAAAACGGAGAAATGACAATTGGAAAAGCGTCTTCATCTGTTTTTAAAACAGTTACCTCTAAAACAGCAAAAGCTGATGAGATGTAAAACGCAAAACAAGCAGCTATAAGTTTAATCATTGTTTTTCTTCAATCCAATTCATTTGAATCGCTTCAAGAATTTTTTCGCCTGATTTTTCAGGGTCATCATCAAACTCTTCTAATGCCATCACCTTATCTCTTAACTCCACAAAGCCTATGGTTAAAGGGTCTGTGTCTGGATAGGTTTCATCTAGTGCAATTGCAATGTCTAAAGAGTCGGTCCAATTCATATCAAATACCTAAAGAAATAATGATTTAATTTTAACCAAATCATAGAGTGTTATGCAGTATTTTCGATGTGAAAAATCAACTAATAACGTGACACACCCTGAACAAATTCTAGCGCTCTAAGCGCATCACTAACAACGCTCAAATGATCAACGTCTGTAACACTAACCACCAACTCCAATGACTTAATAGAGTTATCTTTTTCACGAATCTCAATGTGTTCAATATTACATTCAAGCTTAGCCGCCGTATTAGCAATAGCGGCTAGCGTGCCACGCTGATTCGCCACATTAACCACAATCTTAACTTCAAAATTATCTTGCTCGTCCGCCTTCCAATCAATGGCTAACCACTGTGCATGTTTGGCCTTTAAACGCACCAAATTTGAGCAATCGGTTCGATGCATTACCATACCTTTAGAGGTGGTTAAAATGCCCGAAACCTTATCCCCGGGAATTGGATAACAACAATGCGCAAAACTAATGGCTTTATCCTGCGTGGTATTAATTTTAATCTGTTGTATTTTTTGCTGATCATCACCATACTGTAGTTTATTCAACACCACAGAAACTAATATTTCACTCAAACCAATACGCAAGTGTAGCTCATCTAGCGAATCACAACCCAACTCATCAAGACATACTTGCCAGCGTTCAGCCTCAATATTGGCCATATTGACATTTTGATAATCAAGTGCATTTGACAGCAAATATTCACCAAGGCGTATTAATTCTGTAGCAGATTGCGATTTTAAGTAACTCTTAATGGCTGATTTAGCCTTAGCAGTGACCACCATTTGTAGCCAAGATGGATGCGGCTTAGCCTGCTTGCTGGTGACAATTTCAACGGTTTGCCCGGAGCGAAGCTGAGTTGAAATAGAAGCACCAACTTGGTCAATTTTAGCCTTAACCGCACCATGGCCGATGTTAGTATGCACCATGTAAGCAAAATCAAGCGCTGTGGCTCGGTAAGGCAGCTGCATAATCTCACCTTGCGGCGTAAAGACAAATACTTCTGATGGAAATAAATCGTTTTTTGTTTCTTCCAAAAACTCAACTGACGTGCCAGAATTTTGCTGAATATCAAGCAAAGATCCCAGCCAATTACTAGCCAACTCTGAATCATCATCTGCATCACTTTTATAATGCCAATGGGCAGCAATACCGTATTCGGACACAAAGTGCATGTCTTCAGAGCGAATTTGAACCTCAATAAAGATTTTATTTGGCCCAAATAAAATCGTGTGCAAAGATTGGTAACCATTAGATTTTGGCAGGGCCACATAATCTTTAAATTTACCGGGCAAGGGTTTATATAAATTATGAATAACACCCAGCGTTTGATAGCACTGCGCCACGTCTTTAACAATTACCCTAAATGCATACATATCAAGTACTTGAGAAAATTTTAACCCTTTGTTTTTCATCTTTTTATAAATGCTACAAGGCTGCTTTCTTCGGCCACTAATCTCTACATCAGCCAAACCCTCTTGCTGCAATCGATCATTAAGTTGCTGCTGAATATGGGTGACAACCTTGGTACGATTACCACACTGCTTTTTAATTTGACTAACCAACACCTGATGACGAAACGGATGAATAATCGAAAAACATAAGTTATCCAGCTCTACCCTAATACTATTAAGACCTAGTCTTCTGGCAATTGGTGCGTGAATTTCAACCGTTTCTTTGGCGATTCTCAACTGCTTATCGCGCCTCATTGAGCCCAGTGTACGCATATTATGCAAGCGATCAGCCAGCTTAATGACCATTACTCGCATGTCATCACTCATGGCCAAAAATAGCTTGCGGAAATTTTGCGCTTGCTTGTCTGCATTAGTATGAAACTCAAGCCCAGTTAATTTAGAAACACCTTCCACAATATGAGCAATTTCATAGCCAAAATCATATTTAATATCTTCAAAAGTGATATTGGTATCTTCAATACAGTCATGCAGTAAAGCAGCTACAATACAATAATAATCAAGCTGAAGTTCGGCCAAAATCATGGCGACAGAAATCGGGTGAAACACATAAGCCTCACCCGATTTTCGATACTGACCATCATGCGCAGTGGCAGCAACAATATAGGCCTGATAAACACCCTCAACCTGCGATTTAGACATGTAAGTTTCAAGCACGTCACATAAGTCGCTAATTAGAATTTTGGGCTGATTTTCTGACATATTAATTAGGCTGAATCTTGAATTAAGTTTTGCCATTATAATACTTATGCGTCAGTATAATGATGTGCATATTTATAATAAATTTATCGCAACCCTTATGAAAAAACTTATCTTAATTCTCCCAATATTAACGTTATTTCTAGGCGGTTGCTTCTGGGAAGAGGAGAAAAAACGCGAATCCATCACTAAAGGCTGGTCACCAAAAACCTTCTTTACTCAAGCAAAAGAACAAATTTCTGCTGGCTCTATGGATAAAGCCATCGAACTATTTGAACAACTTCAAGCAGCCTACCCTGGCTCTAAGTATGCACTTCAATCAAAACTTGAAATCGCTTATGCCCTTTATAAAAGTGAAGATTATGATCAAGCCATTGATCGGTTAAACAGCTACATTAAGCTCTACCCTAATCACTTTTCTACACCCTACGCTTATTACTTGCGCGGCGTTATCTCAGAGGATAAATCTCGCTCAATTCTAGATGACTACATCACTGATAATGCACAGCGTGATGTAAATTCTGTGCGTGATGCATTTAATTATTACTTGGCATTAATTGACAAATTCCCTAAAACGGAATACACCGAAGAGGCTAAAACTCGCCTAGTAGTACTAAGAAATATCCTATCTCGCCATGAGTTGTTTGTAGCCATTTACTACACCAAAAAGGGTGCTAATATCGCTGCCATTAACCGTAGCAAATACATCATTGAGAAATACCCAAATACACCCTCTGTGCCGGCAGCACTGCATTTAATGGCACACAACTACGATATTATCGACACGCCAATATTGGCCAAAGATGTGCGCCGTGTTCTTAAAAAGAGCTACCCACTTTACACACCACACTACACGCTAGAAGACTAACAAGCCCACTCGCTAATGACTAAACTTGAGCGAGGTTTCGCATTAAAGATATCACTCATCATGGCCACGCGCATGCTTGGCCTATTTATGATTTTTCCGATATTTTCTGTTTACGCCAACAATTATGAAAGCGTCACACCCTTAATGATTGGTGTTGCCATTGGTGTTTACGGCCTAACTCAAGCTATCTTTCAAATTCCTTTTGGTTATTTATCTGATAAGTATGGTCGTAAACCTTTATTAATATTTGGCTTAATTATTTTCTTTATTGGTAGTGTGATCGCCGCTAATGCAACGGATATTTTTCAAGTAGTTGCCGGCAGAGCGCTACAAGGTGCTGGCGCTATCTCTGCTGTGTTAATGGCATTTTTAGCTGATTATGTTAGTGAAAACGAACGCCCAAAAGCCAATGCCTTTGTTGGCGTGCAGATTGGCATGGCCTTTATGCTGGCTTTGCTATTAGGGCCAATTATTGGCCATCAAGTAGGAATCTCTGGCTTGTTTTGGCTTATTGCCGCTTTGTCTATTGTGGCGCTTGTTGTGGTTGCTACCCTGCCCCAAGCAACCCCAAAAAAACAATACAAACTTTCAGTGGCTAATTTTAAAAAAATCTTAACCCCTGAATTAATTAGACTCGATTTTAGTGTTTTCGCACTACACCTTATCCTTACCAGTGCTTTTATCGCCATCCCAATTTTTCTGGTTGATCAAAATATTTTAAGCATTCAGGATAACTGGCAAATATACCTGCCGGTGATTGTTTTATCATTTTTAGGCATGATCCCAATGATCATTGTGGCCACTAAATTTCAAAAGACAAAAACAGTGTTTTTATTGGCCATTTTCCTACTCGCGTTGAGTCAAATTTTGTTTTATCAAAGTGCGTTGAACTACACCACGTTCTTTATCATCTTAACTTTATTTTTTGTTGCCTTTAACGCGCTAGAAGCCCTACTACCATCACTAATTGCTAAAACAGCCAGTAGCGACAAACGCGGGCTAGCAATGGGTTTTTATGCCAGCTCTCAATTTTTAGGGGCGTTTGCAGGGGGTGTAATTGGCGGATGGATTTACAACACATTCGGCTTAAATAGTGTATTCTTATTCACCACATTTATTGCACTTATTTGGTGGCTAATTTCACTCAGTATGCGCACAGAATCATCTTAAAAAATTAACGGGAGAAAACACAATGGCAGGCATTAATAAGGTAATTATAATTGGCAACCTAGGTCAAGATGTAGAATTAAAATACACCGGAAGTGGTGATGCAGTTGCTAATATATCAATTGCAACCAGTGAAACTTGGACAGATAGAAACACCGGACAAAAACAAGAAAAAACCGAATGGCATCGTGTGGTTTTGTTTAGAAAAACTGCCGAAATAGCTAATCAATACTTACATAAAGGCTCTAAAGTTTACATCGAAGGTAAATTGCAAACACGAAAATGGCAAGATCAATCAGGTGCAGATCGTTACACAACCGAGATTATTGCTAGAGATATTCAATTTTTAGATTCTAAAGGTGCTGGCGCACCTAAAGTAGATAGTCAACAAGCTCCATCAAGTGCATCTAGCACTCAAGCACCAGATCAAGACCCAATCACACCAGTGGATAATGCTGGTTTTGATGATGATATTCCGTTTTAATCGTCTTTGTCATCAACTCAATAAAAAACCTCGCTAATGCGAGGTTTTTTATTGTGTGTTTATAAAATAAACCTAGACTCTTTTAATGCCATGATTGTACATTCTAGCCATGTTTTTAATACCATGACCATCAAGCTTAGCCCAGGTATTGGTAGCTTGCTGATAGCCTTTGTGCCACGGTTTAATTGACTCAGTGCCAATCTTAGCCTGCGTGTGCACAGATTGCGCATAGTCTTTTGCCAACGTTTGCGCCGCCATTGCAGCGCCCGATGCTGACAATCCAGTTGTGACAGCCATTAATAAACTCTTCATTTTCATACCGCCTCCTATTTTTCTTGTT
>NZ_JAQRMS010000030.1:5494-13018 GCF_028599055.1 Candidatus Thioglobus sp. | reverse complement strand
GGTTTTGAAAATGTTGCCATGCTTGATGGTGGTAATGCAGCGTGGACAGCTAGTATGGAAGAGCTCATCACAAGCGCGAATAATACTGAGGCGAAAAATTTTATCGCAAATGATGCACATAGTGAAATTCTAGCAACTATTGACGATGTTAAATCAGCACTAAGTAATTCTATAATTACTTTGGTGGATACCAGAGATCTGCGTCAGCATATTGGCGTTAAGAAAAAAGATTATGTATATGATTTTGGCCATATTCCCGGTTCTAAACTTTTGCCGTATAAAATGCTACATCCAGCAAAAGGGGTGATGAATTTTGTCAGTAAGTCTCAAATAGCAGAGCGTCTAAAAGCTCTGAATATTAATCCTGATGGCGCTATTATTTTGTATTGTAATAGTGCCTATGAGTGCTCTTCAGTCTGGTTTAGCTTGTATGAGATTTATGGCAATCACCAAGTGCGAATTTATGATGGCTCTCTACACCAGTGGACCAAAGACCCGAATAATCCAATGACAACCATTTTGGCTAATTAGTTATAGAATTATTGACCCTAGTCAAGTTTTTTTTGTCTTATACATTTTAAAATGATGCTATATTTACATCAATCATAAAAAGGAACGAGTGTGAAATTAAAAATACTGTTAGTGGCGCTAGGTTTGCCATTATTAAGCTTTGCAGGTGGTCAAGAAATTTATTCGGAAAACTGTGAAAAGTGCCATGGTTTTTCACGCCAAGGCTCGTTAGGTTTGCCGCTTTATCGTTCAACCGTTGCTAATCATTCTGACCAATACCTTGCTAAAACGATTCGTTATGGCCGTCCTGGTCGAATCATGCCAGCGTTTAATTTGTCAGGCGCACAAACAGCTAAATTAATTCGTTTTTTGCGTGCTGGCATTAAAGCGCCTCAATATGATCCAACCTCAATTGCAGGTGATGCTGATGCAGGTAAATATACTTACGAGCAATATTGTCAGCGTTGTCATGGCGCGCAATTGCAAGGCGGTGAAGGTACGGGTAAAAATTTCTCATGGCAAAAAGACCGTGAGGTATCGCCACCAGCGCTCGCTAATCAAGGCTTTTTGCATGCTGCTGAAGATCAAATGATTAAGCACATTATTATGAATGGCATTCAAGACACCGAAATGATGGCGTTTGGTAAAGAGTTTAACTTTACCGATAAAATGGCCAATGATCTAGTAGCTTATATTCGCTCTCATGAAAAGCCTATAGAACAGCATAAATCGAGTGCTGCTGAAGAAGAGCCATTAGTCTTTGTTTATGAAAGTGCTAATGATTTAGGCACGACTGTTGATAAATTACGGGATTCTGCTGCTGCTTATAATTTTAGAGTATATCCATCTCGAACTTTATTTGAAGGTTTGGGTGGTATAGCGGGTGAAGATGAAAAACAGGTAGTTATTCGTTTTTGTAATTTTAAAAATATGCAAAAGTTCCTAAAGCTTGATCCAAGACTGGGTGTTATTCTGCCTTGTCGTGTCACCGCTATAGAAGATAAAAATGGCCAAGTTAAGGTGTATTTGGAAAACTATATGCATGCTGTCGAGCGTTTTAATAATGAACAGATTTCTATTGACGCACAAGAGTTAATTAACAATATGAAAGAGATGGTTGAGGAGGCAGTATGGTAGTCAGAGCCCTAGCGCTATGTGTGCTAATGTTTACAACAAGTGTTTTTGCCAATCATGGTGAGTTGTTAATTGAGCGTGTTAATGCCAAGTTTTCGTACACTTGGCTAGCGCTTGATAAAACCATCAAGGCCCATAATTACAAGGCGGCTTATCTACAGCGTTGTGATTTTGCCCTAAATGAGCGTCATTACAAATCAGATAAATACCGTATTCTTTTCTTCGGTCAGTATGATGAAATGAAACGTATGACCGACAAATATCCTGAACTCGCACCATTTATTCCATTAAAGATAACAGTCATGGAAGAAGGGGCGCACTCTTTGATCATCGCCACGCCACCAATTACACTCTTGCCGTTAGTTACAACTAATGAAGATAGAATGACCATCTTCCGTTGGAATGAGGACATGAAGAGTATATTGAATCAAGTGAAAAGTCAGTATCAGTAATTAATACTATTTAAAAAAAACATTAAAAAAGCCTTGAAAATTCAAGGCTTTTTTAATGTTTAATGGTTGGTTGATTATTCAGGGCCTTTATCGTAAAAGCTATAGCCTGAGTCGATGTAGGTAATCTCACCAGTGATACCTGAAGCCAAATCTGAACATAAGAACGCAGCAGCATTACCCACTTCTTCGGTGGTTACAGTACGCTTAAGTGCTGATGAGTCAGCGGCGTAATCAAGTAATTTACCAAAGTCTTTAATGCCTGAAGCGGCCAATGTTTTGATTGGGCCTGCCGATACTGCGTTCACACGAATGCCACGCTCAGGGCCTAAGCTTGCAGCCATGTAGCGCACATTTGCTTCTAATGAGGCCTTGGCAACACCCATCACATTGTAGTTTGGAATAGCGCGGATAGCGCCTAGGTAGCTAACCGTTAATAGGGCGCCATTGTCATTTAGCATTGAACCCGCACCTTTGGCAAGTGCAGTAAAACTGTATGAGCTAATATCGTGAGCGGTTGCAAAATTCTGGCGTGTGGTTGCATCAACATAATTTCCATCTAAAGCTTCTCGAGGTGCAAAAGCCACTGAATGCACAATAATGTCAAAATTATCCCAATGCTGTTTCAGCTCAGTAAACGTCTTTTCGATGCCTTCGTCTGTTGCTACGTCACATTCAATCACAATGCTAGAGTTGCAAACTTCAGCGCATTTATCAACACGTTTTTTTAATTTTTCATTCTGATAAGTTAGTGCAATTTCACATCCTTGTTTTGCCATCGATTCAGCAATACCCCAAGCGATAGAGCGATTTGATGCGACACCAACAACCAATGCTTTTTTTCCAGTCATGAAACCCATAGAAACTCCAATATGTCATTAATAAAAAACAAATTATAACCTACACAGCACCTATAATATCAACCTGTTATTGTAATTCTTAGTTTGAAAATGTTGGATCTTTTCCTAACCCCAATTCGTGCATTTAGAATGCGCTATATCCCGCTTTTATTAATATACTTTTCGTATGGTAGCGGCGTATTTACAGCGATTGCTGAAAACTTTTGGGTAAAAGACACACTGGATATGACAGCTGCAGATTTAGCCGAGCTAGGTATTTGGCTAGGTGTACCATGGACAGTTAAGATGATTTTCGGACAGATGGTGGATAGTATCAACATTTTTGGGTCCAACCGTAAATCCTATGTTTATATTGGTGCGGTGTTGATTACCGTTAGTTCGCTGCTAATGATTGCTGTGGTGGGTGATTATGCCATTGTTGAAAACTACCCTAAGAAAACGATTTATATTTTTGCCAGTGTTATTGCGGTAGTCGGCTTTGTCATGCAGGACGTGGTGGCTGACACCATGACCACTGAGGTGATTGATAAAACCCAATCGCAAGAAAAAATTAACCAAGAGTTGGCAACCATTCAAGTATTGGCGCGCTTGTCATTAGGTTTTGCTATTTTTATTACTGGCTGGATCGGTGGTGAATTGGCCGATGTATTTCAGGATAATCGTGAGGTGGTATTTAAAATTGCATTATTTGTGCCGCTATTATCCATCCTGGGTGTGACACTGGTTAAGCTTAATCCGGTGCCAGTTTCTCCTGTTAATAAGCATATTTTATACGGCGGTTTATTGTTTGCGGTGTTTGTGGTGAGTATGGGTTATAACGACGTGCCTTATTCCCAAGAGATCGTCTTTATTATTTCACTTTCGGTAGTGCTGTATTTCCTTTCAGATCTGATTAATGATTTAGACGCAAATACCATTCGCCACATCAAAATGGCGATGATTATTATCTTTGTCTATCGCGCAATGCCTTCGGTAGGTGCGGGGCTTTCATGGTGGCAGATTGATGTATTGGGTTTCGATGAATCGTTTTTTGCGAAATTATCAGCCATTGGTGGTGGTATTGCGTTGGCTGGCATGTGGTTTTCGGCTAAATTTATCATCAAGCGTGATATTGCCGAAGTGCTGATTTTCTTAACCATTGTTGGCACCTTGTTATCTATGCCGATTGTGGCGATGTATTATGATATTCACACCATGCTGGGTTTTGATGCGCGTACAGTGGCCTTGGTTGACACTGCAATGGCCTCACCATTTGATTATATTGCCCAAGTGCTTATGCTAACCTTAGTGGCTATTTACGCCCCGGAAGGTAAGAAAGGCACCTGGTTTGCACTGATGGCTACTTTGATGAACATTGCCCTAAGCGCAGGTGGCTTGTTAACCAAATATTTAAATAAAGTGTTTGTTGTTAGTCGTGAAGTGGTTACCGATGGCGTGGTGACAACGGCGCAAAACTACACCGAGTTGGGTAGTTTGCTTTGGGTGGTGATTATTGTTGGTTTTGTGGTGCCGATTGTTACTATTATTAAATACAACCCAAATAAAGCATGACTCACGCTAGATGGTATTTTTTAACCGTATTATTGATCGTTGTTGATCAATTAACTAAGTTATTGGTTTATGGTTATATCAAGCCGCATGAAACATTTGAAATCACTTCTTTTTTAAGTTTTTCTCATGTGCATAATTATGGCGCCGCCTTTAGTTTTTTGGCTAATCAAGATGGCTGGCAGCAATATTTTTTACTGAGTGTTTCTATTATTGCCAGTTTGGCTATTATTATTTGGATGACAAAAACCAGCCAGCGCCACGCTCTCAAATTAGGCGCATTAAGTTTAGTGCTAGCCGGTGCAATCGGCAATTTAATTGATCGGGCGGCACTGGGTTTTGTGATTGACTTTATTGATCTTCATTATCAAGATTTCTACTGGCCAATATTTAATGTGGCTGATATAACAATTGTTATGGGCGTATTTTTGTTAATTTTGGCTGACATTAAAGATGGCAAGAAGGTGAATAAATGAGTGATTGTTTGGTAATCGGCGGTGGCGTGATTGGCATGATGACAGCTAGAACGCTCGCACTTTCTGGCGCTAAAGTCACCTTGCTCGATCAGAGTCAATGTGCACAGGAGTCGTCTTGGGCGGGCGGCGGTATTATTTCACCCCTGTATCCATGGAAGTATGACGATCTAACCAATGAGTTAAGCATTGCTTCGCAGCAGGTTTATGAGCAACTTTGTGCACAGATTCATGAGGACACTGGGCTTGATCCGCAGTATCTCAAGTCAGGCTTATTGATGATGGATGAATTTGACACGCCTGAAGCAAATGCGTGGTTAGAGCGCTATAACTTGGACTACGAGAAACACCCGAAAGGCGCACTATTTACCAACATTGCTCAAGTGCGTAATCCTCGATTATTAAAAGCACTTAAGGCAGATATTATTAACAAAGGTGTCAATATTATTGAGCATACTAAAGTCGAAGGTTTGCTGACTGAGGGTGATCGCGCCATTGGGGTTATAACCGATCAAAAGAAGTATATGGCTGATCATATTGTGGTGTGTTCGGGCGCTTGGAGCTCGCAGTGGCTATCGTTATCTGAGGAGATTTTCCCCATGAAGGGTCAGATGATTGTACTTAAAGCCAAACCTTCAGAGGTGGCGCATATTGTGCTGGATCAGGGTCGTTATATTATTCCTAGAAAAGATGGGCGTATACTAGTGGGCTCAACCATGCAAAAAGTTGGCTTTGATCGAAGTACCGATGAACAAACGTGTCAAGCTTTGCATCAGTTTGCTGCGCTGCGGTTTGAGGCGTTAGCCAATGCAACTGTTGAGTATCATTGGTCAGGGTTTAGACCGGCGAGTGCTTCTGCAAAAGTGATGCTGGGTAGGCATGGTGAGTTTGATAATGTATATTTAAATACTGGCCATTTTCGTAACGGTCTTAATATGGCGCCAGAAAGTGCCAAAAGAATTACTCAATTAATTACTCATGAAGTATAAATTAATAGCCATTTTCCTTATCTTAGCAGCATCTGTCGCTAACGCACAATTATTTAAAGTGTCTAATCAAGGTGCTATTTTGGATAAATCTAGTCAAGATCATCGCTGTGTATTGGATGATCGATCAAAACTGGTGTGGGAGGTTAAATTGACAGATGAGGGTTTGCAAAATACGCTTAATACGTACACTTGGTTTGATGGAAAAACAGGCACGCAAAATGGCGATTATTCGCACAATTGTCATTGGACAAAATCATGCAATACTCAGGCCTATGTACAAGCGCTCAATAACTTAACATTATGTCAACAAACCCAGTGGCGCCTGCCCACTGAAGCCGAGTTAAGAACGCTGCTGGTTTATGGTGATAATGACTTACTCATTAATCAAGCTTTCTTTAACAACACCCAGCTTAAATCTTATTGGAGTGCTGATCAGCTTAATGATGAGATTGCGATTGATGTGCCGTTTTTTTATGGCGGTAGCAAGAGTGCGGACAAGTCTTTTGATGCCTACGTACGCCTGGTGAGTGATGCTCACTAGAGAAATAGATTCGGCGTTGTTAGCGTCTTATTCAGATGACATACCCAGCTTTCTAAAAAAAATATACGCCTCACGCGGTGTGAGTGAATCGCAATTATCACTCGGTTTGGCTCAATTACTCACCCCTAACTTTAATCAATTAGATCAAGCGCTGGCTTTGTTGGAATCAGCACTTGTTGAGCAAAAACGCATTTTAATTGTTGGTGATTTTGATTGTGACGGCGCAACCGCTTCAGTAGTGGCGGTTAAATCTTTGCGAATGATGGGGGCAAAATATGTCGATTTTTTAGTGCCTAATCGTTTTGAACATGGTTATGGCCTAAGCCCTGAAATTGTGACTTTAGCCATTAAAGAAAAACAGCCTGATTTAATCATCACGGTTGATAATGGCATTTCTAGTTTTGATGGTGCTAAATTAGCCAAAGAGAATAATATTCAGGTTATTATTACCGATCATCACCTGCCAAGCGACACTCTGCCAGAGGCTGATGCAATTATTAACCCTAATCTTAAAGGCTGTGAATTTCTAAGTAAAAATTTAGCCGGTGTTGGCGTGTGTTTTTATTTGTTTTCAGCGCTTAAAACCCATCTTAATAAAATCCAATATTTTGCAAGTAACAATATCATTCTGCCTGATTTGCGCACTGTACTAGATTTAGTCGCACTAGGTACGGTGGCCGACGTGGTCAAACTTGATCAAAATAATCGGATTTTAATTGATCAAGGTATCAAGCGCATTCAGCAAAAATTGTGTTCACCAGGTATTTTGGCGCTATTAGAAATTGCAAATCGCCCTGTACAAACGCTGCAAGCCAGTGATTTGGGTTTTGCCGTGGGCCCAAGGCTCAATGCAGCAGGGCGTTTGAGTGATATCTCTCGCGGCATTAAGTGTTTATTAACCGATGACATTAATGACGCTCGGCGTTATGCTCAAGAGCTAGAGGCGTTTAATCAAAAGCGCAAAGAAGAGCAGGCTCGTATTCAAGATCAGGCGCAAGCGATTGTTGATGAGCAAGATGT
>NZ_JAQRMS010000030.1:0-5394 GCF_028599055.1 Candidatus Thioglobus sp. | reverse complement strand
AATCTGGCGATTTTCTAAAAGGCTCTATTCGCTCAATCCCAAGCGTGCATATCAAAGATTTACTCGATTTAGTGGATCGTGAAAATCCTGGTTTAATTTTAAAATTTGGCGGTCATGCGATGGCAGCGGGCTTAAGTATTAAAGCAGAAAATTTCTGGTCATTTAAGCGCGCCTTTCATGACGCTATCAAACGCCATCTTAATAATGAAATTCCCAAAGTTGAACTACTCACTGACGGCCAACTTGAAGCCTTTGATATTTCACTTAATAATGCTGAAATTTTAAAAGCGGCAGGTCCTTGGGGGCAAGGCTTTGAAGAGCCGATATTTTTTGGTGAATTTGAAATAATTGATCAAAAAGTGGTCGGTGAAAAACACTTGAAATGTCGACTCAAACTTAACGGCGATAGTCAAGTGCACGACGCCATTGCTTTTTTTCAAGCACCACTTGAATCAACTCAAACTAAGGTAGCTTACAAACTCTCAATAAATACTTGGCGTGGCAATACATCCTTGCAACTCATGGTTGAGCAAATAACTAATTAACAGCTTTATGCAAAATTGAATTAATTAAAGTTTGATAAGGAACACCTTCTTTCATGGCTCTGGTCTTGAGTCTGGATAAATCAGTTTTAGGAATTCTAAGCGAGATTGGCGCACGATCTTCATTCATTTTAGCGCGAGCACTAGCCTGTATTTCTTTTAAACGTTCTTCATTTAAAGAGCTAACACCAACTTGGTAGCTATCCTTTTCTATAGCTTTAATCAGTTGCTTTTCATCATCATCAAGATAAGTGGTGACTTTTGGTATTTTATTCATTATTCATTCTCGGTTAAATATATAGCTGTGTGCTTTCTACTTGGGAAAACAGTTTTTAAAAATATCTCATCTTCGGTTTCAATATAAGGCACGACATACGCATAGTTATTTATTCCCAATATAAACATACGCTGATTTGAATATTTTTCACTAGGATTCTCAATATCATCAAGCACTCTACCTTCTTCTAATGCAACAATACAATCTTCAAAGCCTATATTGCCTCTGCTAACATCATTTCTTAAGGTTTTTGCTTTTGCAGTGTCCCAGCGTATTGTTTTCATTATTTTATATTTATATATACAGAGTATATCATAGCATAAAAATTTCAGAAATTTTGCAAATTAATCCATTGTAATAAATTGTTAAATATGTGTTAGAATATGTCATTAACCATATAACTAACAACATATAAAAAATTATGGATATTATCAGCAATAGCGAATTACAAAAAAATATTGGGAAAATCTCCAAAGATATTGAGCATGATTATTTTACAATCACCAATCGGGGTATGCCAAAAATGGTACTGTTACCTTACTTTGCCAAAGGTAGTGATTTAGTGGATGACTACATGGAAAGTTATGAGATTTTTCTCAATCAAGAAAAGCTGAAAAAACAAGCAAAAGAGTCGTTAGATAGCGGTCTATCAAATTTTGAGATCTAGGTAGTGCGCTTTGTATTCACCCATAAAGCCAACAAGCAATTTAACAAACTAGATGGACAAACTCAGGAAAGGATAAAAGAAAAGCTGCAACTACTCAAGCAAGATAAAGAATTGCTCAGTAGTAATCTAAAATCAGTGGTTAATTTATTGCCAGTTACCCATCGAATCAGAGTTGGCTCGTATCGATTATTGCTCAGCGCAGATGAACGTGGATTTATTGTTTTAAAAGTTGCGCACAGATCTCAAGTGTATCAATAAAATTTCGGAAATTTTGCAAATCGCACTTTTGGTGTGATTTTTTTGCCCTAAACGTGTTGCATACCGTCAAGCTGGCACAAGGGCAAGGCCTGTGCCACATAAATGACAATAAAAACCATTATTTATAGCTTTAAACGGCCGTTTTAAGGAATTTTTCGTTAAAAGTGAGTAATGCAAGGCTTTCCCCACTTGGGTTTTTTAGCAAGAGCTGAAAATTTAGCAAATTTCGTAATGATGGCACGCTTACCCATGGTGGCGCCTACTTTTGGAGTCGATCTGCTGATGGGTCGGATGGTCGTTCTTTGATCGTCGATAGTAGAACTTCGGCCTTCTACAGTACTTTTCGCTCCGGTGGCAATAGTGTTCGTTGTATTAAGAATTGATAACTAGTAGTCAATTTATAGATGATAAATAGTGCTATGTTTTGCGCTGTAAAAGCTGTTTTGGCGAGAGCGATATCAAGGTAAAATAACGTCTTTTATTTTTGATATTTTTATCATGCCGATAATCACGCTTCCTGATGGAACTGAAAAATCTTTTGATCAAGCATTGACCGTATTTGAAGTGGCTAAGTCGATTGGCTCGGGCCTTGCTAAAGCCACGCTTGCTGGCAAGGTAGATGGCGAGATGGTGGACGCTTCTTTTCTGATTGAATCAGACGCTAGTGTTTCAATTATTACCGCGAAAGATGAAGAGGGCTTGGAAGTTATTCGCCATTCTACTGCGCATCTTTTGGCGCAAGCCACGCAAATGCTGTATCCGGATGCACAGGTGACGATTGGTCCGGTTATTAACGATGGTTTTTTCTATGACTTTGCTTACAAAGATGGTTTTTCTGAAGACGATCTAGCGAAGATTGAAAAAAACATGAAAAAACTGGTGAAGCAAAGTCTTAAGATTGAGCGCAGCGAAATGAGCCGTGATGAAGCGGTGGAATTCTTTAAAGCCAAAGGCGAGCATTATAAGGCTGAGATTATTGAGTCTATCCCAGCTGATCAAGCTTTGTCTTTGTATAAGCAAGGTGATTTTATTGATTTGTGCCGCGGCCCGCATGTACCGTCAACTTCAAGGCTTAAAGCTTTCAAGCTGATGAAGCTTGCTGGTGCTTATTGGCGTGGTGACAGTAACAACGAAATGCTACAGCGTGTGTACGGCACCGCTTGGGCAACTAAAGAAGATTTAGAAGCGCACTTGCACCGTTTAGAAGAAGCTGAAAAGCGCGATCACCGAAAAATCGGAAAAACACAAGACTTATTTCATATGCAAGAAGAAGCGCCTGGCATGGTGTTTTGGCATGAAAAAGGCTGGACCTTGTATCAAATTGTTGAGCAGTATATGCGCGGTGTATTTAGAGATAATGACTACAAAGAGGTGCATACCCCTCAGCTGATTGATCGTACACTTTGGGAAAAATCAGGCCATTGGGATAAGTTTGGTGATGCGATGTTTACCACGAATAGTGAAAATCGTGACTACGCGGTAAAACCGATGAATTGCCCTGCACACATTCAGATTTTTAACCAAGGGTTGAAATCTTATCGTGATTTACCACTGCGTTTGGCAGAGTTTGGTTCTTGTCATCGTAATGAGCCATCAGGCACACTACACGGTATTATGCGTGTGCGTAATTTTGTACAAGACGACGGACATATTTTTGTAACCGCTGATCAAATTCAATCAGAAGTATCTGAATTTATTGATTTAACCTTTAATGTGTACAAGCATTTTGGTTTTGACAATGTAGACATTAAACTTTCTACTCGCCCTGAAAAGCGTGTGGGTTCAGATGAGGTTTGGGATCGTGCTGAGGCGGCACTTGCTGAAGCGTTAGACGCCAAAGGTATTAACTGGGAATTGCAAGAAGGCGAAGGTGCTTTCTACGGCCCTAAAATTGAATTTGTCTTAAAAGATTGCCTAGATCGAGAGTGGCAGTGTGGCACTTTACAAGTTGATTTTTCAATGCCTGAGCGCCTTGACGCGACTTACATCGCTGAAGATAACTCTAAGCAAACACCGGTTATGTTGCACCGAGCAATTGTGGGTTCGCTAGAAAGATTTGTGGGTATTTTGATCGAACATTATGAAGGCGCATTCCCGGCTTGGCTGGCGCCAATTCAAGCGGTTGTGCTAAATATTTCTGAAAAACAGCTTGATTTTGTTAAAGATGTTAATAAAAAGTTAAAAAAACAAGGACTTAGAGTCATTTCAGACTTGCGTAATGAGAAGATAGGCTTTAAAATACGCGAGCATTCCATGCAACGTTATCCATATATTTTAGTGGTGGGTAAACGTGAGATGGAAAATAACGAAATTTCAGTACGTAAACGTGGCGGTGAAGACTTAGGATCTATGTCAATCGAAGCGTTTGTAGAGCTGGTTAATAAAGAAACAGTAGAGGGATAATTATTAAAAAACCAAGTAATAAGAACAAAACTCGAGTTAACGATTATATTAGAGTTTCAGAAGTTCGATTAATTGACGAAAAAGGTGGGCAAGTTGGTATTGTTGATACTAACGAGGCCAAACAAAGAGCTAAAGAAGTAAACCTAGATTTAGTTGAAGTTTCTCCAAATGCGGAGCCACCTGTTTGTAAGATCATGGATTTTGGTAAATATATTTATGAGATAAAACAGCAAAAGAAAGAAGCTAAAAAGAAACAAAAGAAAACCCAAGTTAAAACCATTAAATATCGCCCAGGCACTGAAGAAGGCGATTACCAAATTAAATTTAGAAATTTGGTTAAATTTTTAGATAATGGTGATAAGGTTAAAGTAAGTATTTGGTTCCGTGGACGCGAAATGCAGCACAGAGAACTAGGCATGGAAATGCTAGATAGAATTGAGAAAGATACAGAAGAATTTGCCAATGTAGAGCAAAAGGCAAAGATGGAGGGTCGTCAGCTAGGCATGATGCTGGCACCCAAATCGAAAAAGAAGTAATGATGCGCTAAATTATACTGCGTTATTCAGTCTTTACCGTACCTAGGTGTACTGTTCAAGACTGAATGCCTTGTCTAATTTGCACCTCATTATTTCTTTAGTTTTATAATAAGTTATTCATACGAATAACAAATATGTCCAAAGGACAAGGAGAAAATTATGCCGAAGTTAAAAACAAATAGAGGTGCTGCAAAGCGCTTCAAGAAAACCGCCAAAGGTGGTTACAAGTGTAAACACTCTCACTTGCGTCATATCTTGACTAAAAAGAGTACTTCAAGAAAACGTGGTTTACGTGCACCTGATACAGTAGAGAAGGTAGATGTACCAATGGTTCGTAGAATGTTACCGTATAGTTAAGGAGAAGAATAATGGCAAGAGTATCAAGAGGTGTGCAAGCGCACGCGAAACACAAGAAAATTTTAAAGAAAGCCAAAGGCTATTACGGCGCACGTTCAAAAGTATATCGTGTTGCTAAGCAAGCGGTAATTAAAGCGGGTCAATATGCATACCGTGATCGTCGTCAAAAGCGTCGTCAATTCCGTAGACTTTGGATTGTTCGTATTAATGCAGAAGCTCGTAATTGTGGTTTAAGCTATTCAAGAATGATTGATGGCCTGAACAAAGCAGGTATCGAGATTGATCGTAAAGTTTTATCAGATATTGCAATTTTTGATAAAGCCGCATTCGCCAAGATTGCGGATCAAGCAAAAG
>NZ_JAQRMS010000003.1 GCF_028599055.1 Candidatus Thioglobus sp. | reverse complement strand
CCATTAGCACCAAATAAGTTAGGCAAATAATCATTGGCTTTTTCATCAATCGTGACACAAAACACTTTGAGCCCCAATGCTTTTGCACTTAAGATGGCTTGCTTGGTATCTTCAATGCCATAATGATCTTCATACTGATCTAAATCATTCGGCTTGCCGTCTGTTAGCAGCTCCAGTAATTAAAACTGGTTACCGGAAACTTTATGGCTATAAATTTTAGGCAATAAAAAAGCCCAGTGTATTTTCATACATTGGGCTTAGATATGGTGCCGAAGGCCGGACTCGAACTGGCGACCTACTGATTACAAATCAGTTGCACTACCAACTGTGCTACTTCGGCAATAGCGCAAATTATACCAAACTATTATTGCGTTCATTTAATAAAAATGATGATTTTTCACTTTTTGATAGACGAAAAAAATGCCTCAATAAAGAGGCATTTTTTAAGCTTATCTAAAACTTAGAAAGTAGGGCTGGCAGTTAATGCCACAGACGCTTGTCTGAGTGCATTAACGGCTTGCGTATTAGCTTTTTTAGCTAATGCTGCATCCTTTGTTTTCTTCGCTTCTTTGATCATCTTACCTGTATCTCTCCAAGCTGCATTTTGCGCTATATTTTTCTTATAGTTAGCTTCTGCCGCTGCAATCACATCAGCGAAAGAATCGCTAGCTGCTGCTACTGGTGAGTACTTAGGATCATTAGATGCTTTTGCCTTTTTAGGTGCTGGACCAACTGGTACGCCACCGCCTAACTGATGCACATAAACCACTAGCTTTTTAAGTTGTACTGCATCGATTACGTTAGAGTTACCAAACGCTGGCATTACTGCATCTTGTGTTAATGGATCATGACCTTGGTTTACACCATGAACGATAGTACGCACAACTGAAGCGTGTTGATCATCTGCTGCAAAACGGTAGATGCCATCACTTAAGTTCGCTGCACCCAACATTTGATTACCCTTTAAGGTAGGGCCGTGACAACCAATACAACCTTTAGTTAAGTAAAGTGCTTTAGAAGCAGGGTTTGGATTACCCGCTTCGCCTTTGCCCGTTTCAATTAAGAACGTTGCAAGCTCGCCTGCTTGAGCATCAGTGATGCCCAACATACGTGCTGGCATATTACCTTTACGACCATTTGTAACACTTTGCTCAATTTTTGCTAGCGTGCCACCAAATAACCAATCATCGTCAGCCAATACTGGGAAGCCTGCATTACCTTGACCACCTGCACCATGACAGGCTGCACAGTTATCACCAAATAATACTTTAGCAGTTTTAACCGCATAAGTTCTTAGCTCATCGTCACGAACAATATCTTCTAAAGAACTGTCTGCAATCGCTTGCTCTGTTGCCGCAAATTTCTTTTCACGGTAAGCCTCAAGCTCTGCCACACTTTCCTTCATCTCACCTACTTGAGTCCAGCCAGCTGAACCTTTGTAGTGATCACCAAACCAAGGAATACTTGGGTAGTAGAAAGAGTAAATAACTACCGCAACGATACTTATAGCCATCGCCTGCATGTACCATCTTGGTGGGCGGTTATTTAACTCTCTTACATCGTTTTCATCATCCCAAAAGTGACCCGTATTGTTTTCACCTGGGTATGGATTTTTATGTTCACTCATTATCTTCTCCTCTTAACGTTCGTCATCATCGTTGACGAAATTTCGTAAGTCTTCAAATTGTTGCTTATTTTTTGGTCTAAACGAGTAAAAATAAGCACTCGCCAATAAAATAAATACTACTACCGCGGTAACCGCACCGATTTTATCAACTAAAGTCATTATTCGCGGTATGTAACGCCGTCTTCAAACTTAATCATGTTGCCTAATGATTGCAAGTATGCAACCATAGCGTCCATTTCAGTTTTGCCAGCAACTGCCTCAGCAGCACCTGCAATATCAGCATCTGTATATGGCACACCAACTTTTCTTAGTCCGCTCATGTGTGTAGCAATTTCATCGCCATCCACCATTGCGTTATCTAAGAACTTGTATTTAGGCATTACTGACTCAGGCACTAACGCTTGCGGTTGACGCAAGTGAAGAATGTGCCATTCGTCTGAATACTTACCACCTAAACGCGCTAGATCAGGGCCGGTTCTTTTAGAACCCCACTGGAACGGGTGGTCATACTTAGACTCCACTGCTAGAGAGAAGTGACCATAACGCTCATTCTCATCTCTAAATGGACGAATCATTTGCGAATGACACAAGTAACAACCTTCACGCTGATAGATGTCACGACCTGCCACCTCTAAAGGTGTATTAGGTCGAACGCCATCACCTGGCTTCCAATCAGATAAAGATTGGCCTTCTGCGCGCTGCCATAACAAGCTTTGCGTACTGCCGTCTGACATAGTTACTTCGTCTTTAACCGCATCTGGGTTAGTAAATAAAGGCACAATCTGCACGATACCCGCTAATGACACTGACAGTGCCATAAACAAGTACATGCCGAAGATGTTCTTTTCAAGCTTGGATTGTAAGCTTTCTTTTCCGTTTTGATTTGACATGATCTATCTCCTCTTATGCGTTAGCTGTCTGCACGGAACCCGACTTGCGGATTGTGCTGACAATGTTGATTAACATGATCACTGCACCTGTAAATACTAGCACACCACCGGCCGCTCTCATTACATAGTATGGGTGCATTGCAGCAACTGACTCTGCAAATGTGTACGCTAATGTACCGTACTCATCATAGGCTCTCCACATTAAACCCTGCATGATGCCAGATACCCACATCGCAACAATGTACGTTACCGTACCAATCGTATGGATCCAGAAGTGAATAGCCAATAGTTTTTGACTTAATCTAACATTGTAGATTTTTTCAATCATGTGGTAAAGTGCACCTGCTGCTACCATGATGTTCCAACCTAGTGCACCTGAGTGTACGTGGCCAATGGTCCAGTCTGTGTAGTGTGACAACGCATTAACGTTCTTCGCTGCCATTACCGGGCCCTCAAAAGTACTCATTGCATAGAATGCTAATGACATGATTAAGAAACGCAGAATGTAGTCTTCACGTAGACGATCCCAAGCACCTGATAGTGTCAAGATACCGTTCAATGCACCACCCCATGATGGAATGATCATTGCTAGTGAAATGGTTGCACCTAATGAACCTGCCCAATCTGGTAAGGCTGTGTATTGTAAGTGGTGAGCACCTAACCATACGTAACCAAACATTAATGCCCAGAAGTGAATTACAGACAAACGGTATGAATAAACCGGACGCTGTGCTTGTTTTGGTACAAAGTAATACATAATACCTAGGAAGCCAGCTGTCAAGAAGAAGCCAACCGCATTATGACCCCACCACCACTGGATCATTGCATCTTGCACACCAGAGAAAATAGAGTAAGACTTAAACCAATCTACTGGAATAGATAGGTTGTTTACGACGTGTAGGTAAGTTACCATCACCATCATACCCATGAAGAACCAGTTTGCTACATAGACATGTGGCACCTTGTTTTTATCACGAATGTGAATTGTCATAATAAAGTTGTATAGGTATGACGCCCATGACAACGTAATTAGAATATCGATAGGCCATTCAAGCTCTGCATACTCTTTAGATTGTGTTAAGCCTAAAGGTAGCGTCACAACAGCAAGTACAATCACCGTGTTCCACGACCAGAACGTAAACCAAGCCATCTTGTTTGACCACAAGCGGGTTTGGTTGGTTCTTTGCACAATGTAGAAGGCGGCTGCCATAAGTGCTGATCCACCGAATGCGAAAATTGCTGCATTAGTATGCAGCGGTCGCAAGCGGCCAAATTGAAAATACGGCAAATCTGTGCCCAAATCATTTAGATAGGGAAATGCCAATTCAGAAGCGATGTACACACCTAGTAGCGTTGCCACTACCAAGTAAACGGACGACATAATCGTAAACCATTTGACGACGCCTAAATCATACTTTTCTGTTAAATTCATGAATAGTCCTCTTTGTTTTTGGTTAATAACCTTATATTAAACAAGCCAATATAAGTACCGTGCAATTCTACACGAGCCCCTATGATACCGTCAACTGTATTTGAGTTTCTTGATATAAATCAATTTTTTGGTTTTATTTTGATCTATGTAAAGATTAAAGTCGCACTTCGATGCCTTTTGCTTGCATAGCAAGCTTGGCCTGCTCAACTGTATATTCACCAAAATGGAAAATACTGGCCGCTAAAACTGCATCTGCACCGCCCTCAAGCACACCCTCAGATAGGTGCGCTAAATTACCCACGCCGCCAGAGGCAATCACCGGAACTGCTACGGCGTCAGATACTGCCTTGGTTAGCTCAAGATCAAAACCGGTTTTAACCCCGTCGCAGTCCATCGAGGTAAGCAGCACTTCTCCGGCACCATGGTCTCCTTGTGTCATTTTCACCGCCCACTCAACCACATCAATACCTGTTGGTTTGCGCCCGCCATGGGTAAAAATTTCCCATTTATTAGGATTGCTTGAAACTTTTTTAGCATCAATAGCAATAACAATACATTGTGAGCCAAACTGCTCGCTTAGCTCGTTAATTAAATTGGGATTAAAAATTGCTGCAGAGTTAACTGCTACTTTGTCAGCGCCAGCATTTAGCATGTCGCGCACATCTTGTGCCTTACGAATACCGCCGCCAACCGTTAACGGAATAAATACTTGTTCAGCAATGCTTTCCACCATGTGTACCGTGGTGTCACGACCTTCATGCGAGGCGGTAATATCTAAAAAGGTGATTTCATCAGCGCCCTGTTCATCGTAACCTTTGGCCACCTCAACTGGATCACCCGCATCTTTAATATCAACAAACTGCACGCCTTTCACCACACGGCCATCGCGCACATCTAAACAGGGGATAATTCTTTTTGCTAAACTCATGGGTGAATTTTACCTCTGTATGTTTGTTATGTGGCCATATATGAAGGGTTAGGTATAATCTTGGCCTATGACAAACATTCCAAAACATATTGCAATTATCATGGATGGCAATGGCCGCTGGGCCTCTAAGCGCAGCTTGCCGCGCATTGTTGGCCATCAGCAAGGTGTCAAAGCGGTGCGCACCGTGGTGAAAGCTTGTGGAGCAATGGGTGTAAAAACACTTACTTTATTTGCCTTTAGCAGTGAAAATAAAAATCGATCAACAGAAGAAGTATCGTTACTGTTTAAATTGTTTTTAACCGTGCTTAAGCAGGAAGTTAAGAAATTACATAAGCACAACGTATGCTTAAAAATTATCGGCGATCTGTCTTTATTTCCAAAAGATGTGCAAGAAACAGCCGCCCAAGCGCAAGCTGAATTGGCCAATAACAGCGGATTAACTTTGGTTATTGCCGCTAATTATGGCGGCCAGTGGGATATTGCACAAGCAGCTAAACAAGCAGCGCAGGCGGCCATCAAAGGCGAAATAACCCCTGATGACATTACCATCGACAGCTTTGCAAATTATCTTTCATTGGCCAGCGAGCCAGCTGTTGATTTATTAATTCGCAGTAGTGGCGAGCTTAGAATTAGTAATTTCTTACTTTGGGATGTGGCGTATAGTGAGTTTTATTTTACCGACACCCTGTGGCCAGACTTTGATGAGGCCGAACTTAACAAAGCCATAGACAGCTTTAATCATCGTGATCGCCGCTTCGGCGCACGCAAGGAAACCTAATGCTATTACCAAGAATCTTAACCGCACTAATTTTGGCACCTTTGTTTATTTGGGCTATTATTGCCATGCCTACCGACTACTTTAGCTATTTACTATTAGTGTTTGTTGCCTTGGGCGCTTGGGAGTTTGCTAGGTTAATTAAAATTGAACAACCACTATATCGAGCATTGATATCTATAAGTGTTGTCGGTTGTAGCTTGGTTGCATCAAAACATGCGCAAGATCTGCAAAATTTGCAAACCATATTATATGTATCGGCCCTTTGGTGGGGTTTAAATCTATACTGGGTGATTAGCTACCCTAAAAACATCCAATCTTGGTATGGCTCTGGTGTTATCAGAGTTATGGGCGGCGTCATGTTGTTTGCACCAATGTGGGTAGCGCTGGCCAACCTACATTCAAACTATAGTAGTGACTATTTTTTGTTGCTAATGCTGCTAATTTGGGGCGCTGATTCTGGCGCATATTTTGTTGGCAGGGCTATTGGCAAGCGCAAACTTGCGCCCAATGTCAGCCCTGGAAAATCCATAGAAGGCGTGATTGGCGGCATTGTTTTCGCAATAGCCATCATGTGGGCATTCTTACAATATAAACACATAACCACTGATGCCTACGCCGGGTATTTTTTACTGGCTGTGGTGATTTCTAGTGTTTCTGTATTGGGTGATCTGTACGAAAGCTTGTTTAAACGCACCTCTGGCATTAAAGATAGTGGCAATATTTTGCCTGGTCATGGCGGCATTTTAGATCGAATAGACTCCCTCACAGCGGCGGCGCCGTTTTTCTTACTAGGCTTAAGTTTTATATGATCAACTTAACCCTATTAGGCGCAACTGGATCCATTGGCCAAAGCACCTTGGCTGTTGTTGATTTGCATCCTGAGCAGTTTCAAGTCTTTGCTATAAGTGCAAACACCAATTGGCAAGACATGGTCAAACTGTGTGCTAAATATAAGCCCAAATACGCCGTTATGACCGATGAAAATGCAGCTACTCAACTTTCAGCTCAGTTGCAAAATGACACCACAGTATTATCTGGTACGTCAGCATTAGAGATGATTGCCGAACATGCGCAGACTGATTATGTCATGGCTGCTATTGTTGGCAGTGCCGGGATGGCATCAAGCCTTGCAGCTGCCAAAGCGGGAAAACGTATTATGCTAGCTAATAAAGAATCGCTGGTATTGGCGGGTGATATTTTTATGCAGGCAGTTAAAGACAACAACGCCGAGCTTATTCCGGTTGATTCTGAGCATAGCGCTATTTTTCAATGCTTGCAAGGTGGCACATCTGGCCTGAGCAAAATTCAACTAACCGCCAGTGGCGGGCCGTTTTTACACACGCCACTTAATGAGTTGAGTGCCATCACGCCAGATCAAGCTTGCGCTCATCCTAACTGGTCAATGGGGCGTAAGATATCGGTTGATTCCGCCACCATGATGAACAAGGGTTTAGAAGTAATTGAGGCGCATTATTTGTTTAATTTGCCACACACTCAGATTGATGTGGTGATGCACCCGCAGAGTATTATTCATTCTTCAGTCTATTTTAATGATGGCTCAACCTTGTCACAATTAGGCAACCCTGATATGCGTACAGTAATCTCCTATGCCATGAGTTATCCTCAGCGCATAGACTCAGGAGTCGAGGCACTAGACCTAACACAAAATTCACCGTTGGAATTTTATGCGCCAGACTTTGAAAAATTTGCTTGTTTGCGTTTGGCATTTGATGCACTCAAACAAGGAGGTAGCGCCATGGGTACGATTAATGCAGCGAACGAGGTGGCGGTGGCAGGCTTTTTAGATAATAAGATAAAGTTTTTAGACATTGCTAAAATTATCGAAAAAACATTAACCCAGTCTACTCATCACTTTCCAACATCCCTAGCCCAAGTAATTGACAACGACCAATCTTCGCGCGCTATTGCTAATGAAATCATGTTGTCTTATGCCTAAATTTTTATCAATTGTATTATTAGTCTTGCTATTGGGCGTCAATATTGGCAGTGCTAATGCGCATAGTCAAAATAACGAATATCACTTTACGGTTAAAGCAGGTGACTCACTCAGCAAATATTTTGCAAAACTTGGCTTATCCAAGCGCCTATTGGCAAATTTACTCTCTGCCAATCAAAAAAACAAACAACTTAATCAATTAAAAGTTGGTGAAAAGCTCACCATTCAACTACGCACTAACCGCCGCTTCAAGTCGCTAAATTACCAGCCCTATGGCAAACCTAAACTCAACATTGCTTTAGTCGGCACACGCTTTATTGACACTTCAAAGCCGATCAAGAAAAACACCAATCCACTTTCTACTACGGTTGTTACCATCACCAGCGCTTTTGGCTCCGATGCTCAACAAGCTGGACTTAGCCTAAACACCATTAACACCGTTGTTGAAGCACTTTCCTGGCAACTTGATTTTGCTACAGACCTGCATAAAGGCGATCGTTTTTATATTGTTAGTGATGGTTCAAAACAACCTGTTGGCATTATTTTTAAAGGTCGCAACAAGCGCATTGAAGCGTTTTTACACCGCAACAAAAAAGGTCAAACACAATACTATAATCGCTATGGCTATGGGCTTAATGCTTCCTTTTTAAAAGCACCGCTTAAATACAAACGCATCAGTTCTAAGTTTCAGCTTAAGCGCTACCACCCCATTTTGAAAACCTATCGCCCACATAGAGCGGTTGATTACGCGGCCGCCCACGGAACGCCCGTATGGGCGGCGGCTGACGGTGTTGTCAAGCTTAAAGGCTGGAAAGGCGCACTTGGTAAGGCAATCATCATTCAACATGGCGCTGATTACACCACGGTTTATGCACACCTGTCAAAATATGCACGCAACCTTAAAAAGGGGAGAGCTGTAAAAAAAGGGCAAGTTATTGGCTATGTAGGCTCAACAGGTCGCTCAACAGGTGCTCACTTGCACTATGAAATTCGCTATAAAGGCAAGCGAAAAAATCCACTCACTTACAAACTCCCCAAACAGAAAAAAGTCAGTCGAGAGGAATTGTGGCAATTTCGCTCACAAGTTAATCGGGTGTTGTCTAGCCTATAACACTTAAGCGTATCTAGAGGTCCTCTTGGGCTTCGATCCAATTGCCCCAACTACTTGGCTTGAGATCGTTTAGATAGTCTTTGTCAATGTATTTAGCTTGATAAGCTTGCGCGCCAGGCACTTTGTTTAAGATGGCGAATGTAATCAACTCATCAATACGTTGTTTTCGCTTAGTACCTGGTACCAGCAATTCATTGCGAATAATGGCGGCCATCATGGCTGATTTTGCATTGCCATGCACCTTAAAAGACTCTTCAAATAAATTTAAGGCCAGAAATTCATTTTTAATAAAGCCGTGATTACCGTCTAATAAATATAGTGCGTATTCATACAGAGCTTTGTCATAACTCCTACGAACCAGCTTAATTAAAATTTCGTTGGCTTCGCGCTCTTGGGGCTTGTAGCCCATCAGCTCATTACCCGCCCTTACTTGTTTAGCAGCCTCATACATAGCATCAAAATCATTCAGATCAAATGCACCTTTTAACAGCAGGGATTGGCCTCTTAATACAACATCTCGAGAGCTGATTTCATTGCCGATTTGAATAAGACGCATGGCCCCGTCAGATAGGGGAGAGGCGCCAACAGTGGCGCTGAATAAAACAGAAAAAATCAGTAATTTTTTTAGCATAACGGTTTTTCGTCTATTTTACCACGCTAACGATGATTATCCAAAGTCTGCGACAATTAATACCTTAAGGTATACAATCGATTAAAATACCTCATCAACAAAACCAATAACACACAAGGAATAGTTGTGGAAACACTCTTTGAAACAAATTTAAGCCTGCCTTTGATTCAACAAGGGAAGGTCAGAGATATTTACGATATTGACGAAAACCGCATGTTGATTGTCACCACAGATCGCCTCAGTGCCTTTGACGTGGTGTTTGATGATGGCATTGCTCAAAAAGGCGCGGTACTGACTGAAGTGGCCAATTTTTGGTTTGAAAAAACGCGTCATATCTTGCCCAATCATTTAACCCATGAGCCACTAAGTAGCGTACTAAACCCTGAAGAAGCCAAACTGGTTGCGGGTCGCGCTGTCATTGTCAAAAAACTCAAACCTTTAGCGGTTGAGGCTATTGTTCGTGGTTATATTATTGGCTCTGGCTGGAAAGACTACCAAAATACCGGCAGCATTTGTGGCGTTAAACTTCCAGACAACTTGCAACTAGCACAGCAGTTGCCCGAAGTGCTTTATACACCTTCAAGCAAGGCAGCGGTGGGCGAGCATGATGAAAATATTGATTTTGATGAAACAATCAAACTATTAGGCCCAGACTTAGCGCAGCAAGTCAAACAAGCCAGCTTGGCGCTATATCAATATGCAGCTGACTTTGCCTTAGAGCGTGGCATTATTATTGCCGATACTAAATTTGAATTTGGTCTGGATGAAAACAACACCCTAACCTTGATGGACGAAGTGCTCACACCAGACTCGTCTCGCTTTTGGTCAGCAAAAGATTATGTTGTTGGCACCAGCCCTAAAAGTTTTGACAAACAGATTGTGCGTGACTATTTAGAGACTCTGGATTGGGACAAAACACCACCTGCACCAACGCTACCTCAACACATTATTGAAAAAACGGCTGCACAATACCAACAGGTTCAACACCTATTGACCGACTAAGCTAATATGCAGTTAAGCGGCAATATAAGCAAGATGCACACCCATCTCAATCGAGGTGTGGCGCAGTATCAACTGCCAATTGGTGACAAGCTACTAAGCATGAATGATTTAGTTGGTGAAGAAATCACCCTGAGTTTTGACCAAACTATTCACTGCCAAAATTGTGGCAAACAAACCAACAAAAGCTATTCTCAAGGCCATTGCTACCCTTGCTCGCAAAAACTAGCCAGTTGTGACTTGTGTATTATGAAGCCTGAAACCTGTCATTATCATCTGGGCACTTGCCGTGAACCGCAATGGGGGCTAGACAATTGTTTTTCGCCTCATGTTATCTATTTAGCTAACTCATCAGGCGCCAAGGTGGGCATTACCCGCAAAAGAAATATTCCAAGTCGCTGGATTGATCAAGGCGCTATCAACGCTCTACCAATACTAGAAGTGGACACGCGATTAAAATCAGGCGAGCTAGAAATGGCGCTCAAGCAGTTTGTTAATGACAAAACCAATTGGCGTCAAATGTTAAAAAATGAAGTGACGCCCATTGACCTTTTAGCCATCAGAGATCAGCTACTCTCTAAGATTGGTAATACTATCGAATCAACAGGTGCACAGATCCTAGACAATGAAGCTTTGGAAATAAACTACCCTGTGGTAGAATATCCCAGCAAAATTAGCTCGCTAAACTTTGATAAGACGCCAACCATTACTGGCGTCTTAAAAGGCATCAAGGCTCAATATTTAATTCTAGAGTCTGGGGTGCTGAATATTAGAAAGTTTAGTGGTTACAATATTACCATTACTTATTAGGAGAATATCATGGCGGAATTAATTATTGAAGAGTTGGCAATTGGCGAAGGTGACGCTTGCAAAGCGGGCGATCATGTTTCAATGCACTACACTGGCTGGCTAACCAATGGCAAAAAATTTGACTCTAGTGTCGATCGCAACGAGGCATTTAACTTCCAACTAGGAGTTGGCCAAGTAATTCCTGGCTGGGACCAAGGCGTCGACGGCATGCAAGTTGGCGGCAAACGCAAGCTTACCATCCCTTCTGCTTTGGCCTATGGTGAAATGGGTGCGGGTGGCATTATTCCACCAAATGCAACACTGGTTTTTGACGTAGAGCTATTGGCTATTCAATAAAAAAATTATGAACGAAGATTTCCCACGAATTAAACGCCTGCCCGCTTATGTTTTTGCCGTTACCAATGAGCTAAAATCTAAGGCGCGAGCCCGTGGGGAAGATATTATTGATTTTGGCATGGGCAATCCTGACCAGCCAACCCCAGACCATATTGTTGAAAAATTAGTTGAAGCAGCAAGACGTAAAGATACGCATCGCTACTCAACCTCACGCGGCATTCCACGCTTGCGCAAAGCGATTTCTAATTGGTATAAAAAACGCTTTGATGTTGATATTGATCCTGACACTGAGGCCATCGTCACCATTGGCTCTAAAGAAGGCTTGGCCAATTTGGCACAAGCAATTGTCGGTGCGGGTGATACTGTACTAGTGCCCAACCCGGCTTACCCAATCCATCCTTATGGGTTTGTTATTGCTGGCGCAGACATTCAGCACGTTCCTTGTGGCCCAGAAGATGACTTTTTAGCCGAGCTTGAGCGTTCAATCAAAAACACTTGGCCAAAACCAAAAATGCTGGTACTTAATTACCCTTCAAACCCAACAACAGAATGTGTGGAATTAGAGTTTTTTGAAAAAGTGATCAAGATCGCCAAAGAACACGAAATTTGGGTAGTTCAAGATTTAGCCTACGCCGACATTGCTTTCGATGGCTACGTGGCACCCAGCATTATGCAAGTCAAAGGCGCCAAAGATATTGCTGTTGAATTTTTCTCACTTTCAAAAAGCTACAATATGCCAGGCTGGCGCGTAGGCTTTATGGTGGGCAACCCAACGCTAGTAGGTGCACTGGCCAAAATTAAATCCTACCTAGACTACGGCATGTTTACCCCAATTCAAGTAGCAGCCATTGAGGCACTAGAAGGGGATCAGACTTGCGTTAAAGAAATCTCTGACATGTATCAAGACCGTCGTGATGTTTTGTGTAGCGGACTAAACAGCATAGGCTGGACAGTTACCCCGCCCAAAGCCACCATGTTTGTTTGGGCTAAAATTCCTGAATTTTACCAAGAGATGGGCTCACTAGAATTTACCAAAAAATTGCTTAAAGTGGCTAAAGTCGGCGTCTCACCAGGGGTTGGTTTTGGTGACTATGGCGATCAATATGTACGTTTTGGCCTTATTGAAAACGAGCACCGCACCCGTCAGGCCATTCGTGGCATTCGCGACATGTTTAAAGCAGATGGGCTGTTATAGATAAACCATTAGCGTTAAAATCAATTACCATGAAACTCTCTGCTAATGAATTTATCAACGCAAAACACAAGCGCCTAACCTTACTAGGCATGTCGGGTGTTGGTAAAACTCACCTGGCCAAACTCCTATCACAGGAAGATCAGTATTTTCATTATTCAGGCGACTACCGTATTGGTGCACAATATTTAAATAGCAACATCTTAAACAACATTCTGGCTCGAGTCAAACAAGACCCTTGGCTTAAAAGTCTGCTTGAAGATGAATCCATCAACATTCAAAACAATATTACCTTTGACAACCTGTCTTCAGTATCAGCATTCTTAGGCAAAGTTGGCAACCCTGAATTAGGCGGCTTGCCAATTGATGAATTTATTCGTCGTCAGGCGCTACACAAAGAGGCTGAGATTCAAACCATGCTGGATGTGCCAGAATTTATCAACAGATCTAGCGAGCAAGGGGTGTCTAATTTCATTAATGATGCAGGTGGGTCTTTGTGTGAACTAGATGACGAATCAGTCTATCAAACTCTAGCAGAACACACAATTATTCTATACATTAGAGCCAGTAAGACAAATGAAAGCGCACTAATTGAGCGCGCGCAAACGCACCCAAAGCCTTTGTATTATCAGGCTGATTTTCTACAACAACAATTAGCTGTTTATTTATCTGAAAACCAATTTACCTATGTCGCTCAGGCTGATCCAAATGCCTTTGTGCGCTGGATTTTCCCGCGCCTATTAGAACACCGAAAACCAAAATATGAGCGTATTGCGCAGCAATATGGCTATACCATCGACAGTGAAGACCTGTATCAGTGTCAACGTGCAGATGAAGTGTTGGAACTAATTGCAGGGGCAATACGCTAATGCCTTTAATTGCTCACACAAACCTGCCTTCTTTTGAGCGCCTTAAAGCCGAAGGTGAAATTGTACTCAGCAAAGATCGAGCCAATCATCAGGTAATTCGAGAACTGCATATTGGCCTACTTAACATGATGCCAGACGCCGCTCTAGAGGCAACTGAGCGTCAGTTTTTCCGCTTGATTGGCCACTCAAACCAAATTGCACAGTTTTATCTGCACCCGTTTACCTTGCCTTCTATTGAGCGTGGTGAAAAGGCCAGCGCTCACATTAATGAGCATTACCAAACCTTCGAGGCTATCAAGGCTCAGGGGCTTGATGCACTAATCATTACTGGCGCCCATATGGAACAGGCCGATCTTCAACAAGCGCCTTTTTATGAGCAGTTAAAAGAAGTACTTGACTGGTCATACGAGCACGTAACCTCAACCTTGTGCTCGTGTTTGGCTACCCATGCGGTCATGGAATTTAAATATGGGCAGAAACGCCGAGCCATGGGGAGTAAATGTTGGGGCGTGTTTGAACATCAAATTACTGATCGAACCCATCCGCTGATGAGTGGTGTGAACACTGGGTTTAATGTGCCACATTCTCGCTTTAATGAAATTACCAAAGGTCAATTCAAAACAGCTGGTGTTCATATTTTAGTTGACAGTAGTGTGGGTGCACACTTGTGTGTGAGTGAAGATTTGCTCAGAATTGTTTTTTTTCAAGGACATCCAGAGTACGATACCATTAGCTTGCTGAAAGAATATAAACGTGAAATTATGGCCTATTTGTCAAACTCACGTGACAGCTATCCGCCGTTTCCACAGCACTATTTAACTGAGCAATCCAAGGCCATTCTTAACGAGTATCAAACTCGTCTGTTATCTGGTGAATTTAGTCTACAAGACTTTCCTGAAGCGTTAATTACTAAGACGCTCAACAACACTTGGCATGATGCCACCAGTGCCATCATTAATAATTGGATCGGCTGTGTTTATCAAGTTACCCATGAAGAAGTTGATAAGCCGTTTATGGACGGCATTAATCCTAACGATCCGCTGAATTTAAAATAACTGTCCAAATCAATCATTTTTTGCTTTATCATTAATAAGAAAAACTAAGGGGAGAGAGTATGGATACATTGAGCGTTATCGGCTATGGCTTGCTGATACTAACAACAGCATGGACACTATTTATTTTGTACAATGTTCAGGCCAATTGCAAAAAAAGCTGTGATTTTGACACAATCAAAAAGTGCATTGCCACTTACTTATTCGGCTTGGCATTAATTTTTGCCCTGTATTTTGCTCATCGCTGGGTGCTACTCGGCTAGCCAGTTAGCTCACTAATTGTCAGCACTTTCGCGCCAGTTACTCGTCTGGTTTGATCAACACGGGCGTACACATTTGCCCTGGCAAAAAGGCAACAAGCCCAAAGCTAATGCCTATCATGTTTGGCTTAGTGAAATCATGTTGCAACAAACTCAAGTAGCCACGGTTATTGGGTATTTCAATCGCTTTATCCATCACTTTCCAACACTTGCAGATTTGGCCAACGCCTCAGAAGACGAGGTACTGGCACAATGGGCGGGGTTGGGCTATTACGCCAGAGCTAGAAATCTACACAAAACTGCACAAATTATTGTTAAACAATACCAAGGGATTTTCCCTAAAGACTTTGACCAAGCACTTGCACTACCTGGCATTGGTCGCTCTACCGCAGGCGCTATACTAGCATTGAGCTTTAACCAGCAACATACAATTCTAGACGGCAATGTCAAGCGCGTATTGGCCAGAGTACATCAAGTCACTGGTCATTATTCGCAAAGTGCAACGCTTAATAAATTATGGCAGCTAGCCGATCAACATACACCACGCTCGCGCACTGATCACTACACTCAGGCCATTATGGATTTAGGCGCAACATTGTGCACACGAACCAAACCAAACTGTGCGCATTGCCCAATAAGTGATCAATGCCGGTCTTTTAAGGCTGGCACTCAATCGCAATATCCTTACCCAAAACCAAAAAAACAAAAACCCAGTCGAACTGTTGCCATGTTGGTTTTTGTTAACAACCATCAGATTCATTTATACAAGCGCCCCAGTAGTGGCATTTGGGGCGGGCTATGGAGTTTCGTGGAGTGCGAAGATACGCCTAAAGCTATCCAACAAACTTTATTAGCGTTTGATCCAAACGCCACCATTAACAAACACTTAGACAGCTTTAAGCATACGTTTACACACTATCATTTGCACATTCATCCAGTTGTTGTTAATTGCTCTACTACAAATCACGAGTTTTATTCGCCACAACAATCAACCCTTGGCGTGCCAAAGCCTGTTGCTAAAATTATTAGCCATCTTGAAAACGGCGATATGCCAAGCTCAAGGTAAATAGATTAAAATAGACTCATGTATATTATTCGTGGCCTACATAATTTAACAAAATACTCTGGTAGCGTTGTCACCATTGGTAATTTTGACGGTGTGCACATTGGCCACCAACACATGATCAAGCGCTTGGTTGAAAAATCAAACGCTTTAGGACTACCCTCAGTACTCATTTCATTCTCACCAACGCCGCAAAGTTTTTTTGGCCATCAACAAGCAACCCTTAGTAACTTTAAACAAAAACATCAATTATTGACCGAATTGGGGTTGGATTTTCATTTGATTATTAAGTTTGATCAAGCATTTTCTAAGCTTAGTGCCAATGAGTTTATTCAGCAGGTATTGCTTGACAAGCTCAATATTAAATTTTGCTTAATTGGTGATGACTTTAGGTTTGGTGCTGGACGCACAGGCGACTTTATACTACTTCAAGAACAGGGGGTATTAGCCGGTTTTGAGGTTGAAAACACCCACAGTGTTTTATGCGATGATTGCCGCGCTAGCAGCTCAACCATTCGCAAACTCTTGTTTCAAGGTGATTTTAAATCAGCCAACAAAATGCTAGGTCGCGAATTTAGCATTGCTGGCAAAGTTGCCCATGGCAAACAACTGGGACGAACCATTAATTTTCCCACCATCAATATTCCCATCAAACGCAAAATCAGCCCAGTACTTGGCGTGTTTGCCGTACAAGTGAACATTATTGGGGGCACCTTTAATGGTGTTTGCAATATTGGCAAACGCCCCACCGTTAATGGTGAGAACATTCTGTTAGAAGTCTTTTTATTTGATTTTGATCAGACCGTCTATGGCGAACAGACAATCGTCACGTTCAAAAAACGCATTCGAGATGAACAAAAATTTGACTCTTTTGATGCACTCAAGCAACAAATTGAATTAGACACACAAACTGCTAAAAACTTCTTTAGCTGCTAGATAGTCTAAAACCCCAACCCAGCCTTAATCGTCAGACTATCTGAATAGCCTTATTTGCAGTGAAAATTTCGGAAATTTTAAGCTGTTACAGCTGAGCAGGCCTTGCCTGCTCAGATAGCTTTCCAAGACAATGTTTGTCCTGCCATAAATGGCACGATAGTGCCGCCTGCATACTCGTAGCTTTCTGGCACAACCCAGTCTTGTTTTGTTAAGGTAATGGTGCTGGTATTTCTAGGTAGGTTGTAAAAATCAGGGCCAAACTTTGAAGCAAAGCCTTCGAGCTTATCTAGCGCGCCTTGGGCTTCAAAGGCTGTGACATATAGTTCAATAGCACAATGGGCGCTCAAAATACCCGCGCAACCACAGTTTGATTCTTTAGCTTCTTTGGCGTGAGGTGCAGAATCTGTACCTAGGAAAAACTTAGGGTTGCCACTGGTGGCTGCCGCTAATAATGCGCGTTGATGTGGGTTTTCACGCTTAAGAATTGGCAGGCAAAAATAATGCGGGCGAATACCGCCCACCAGCATGTCGTTACGATTGGCTAACAAGTGGTGCGGGGTAATGGTCGCCGCCATGTTGTTGTTATTTGACAAAACAAAATCAACCGCATCTTTAGTGGTGATGTGCTCAAAGACAATTTTTAGCTCAGGAAAATCAGTTGCAATTTGTGTCAACACCTGATCAATAAACACTGCTTCACGATCAAAAATATCCACGTCGTGATGCGTAACCTCACCGTGCACCAGCAACAACATGCCTAACTCGCTCATAACCTCCAACGCAGGATAAATATTTTTAACGTTAGTTACGCCACTGTCTGAATTGGTGGTTGCGCCTGCTGGATACAGCTTAGCCGCTTTAACAATACCGCTGGCCATGGCTTGCTTAATGTCATCGGCTTGAGTGTTGTCAGTTAAATAAAGCACCATCAGTGGGTCAAGCGTTTCGCCTGCTGGTAAAGCGGCAATAATTTCATCACGATAAGCCTGAGCTTGCAGTGCGCTCGTTACTGGCGGGTTTAGGTTAGGCATGATAATGGCTCTACCCATTTGTCTAGCAGTCATACCGATTACCGATTTGAGTGCTTCGCCTGAACGCACATGCAAATGCCAATCGTCCGGTTGTAAAATTTCAAATTTCATAAATTGCTCCTAATATTCTTGGCTGCTTAGCGCCCGTTACCGCTGATAGGTTTGAAGGCTGTTTGCTTAAAGTGCGTTTGGCAAAATAAGCAAAGGCAGCAGCTTCAACATAATCTGCATGGATACCTAACTCATGAGTTGTTTCAATGTGGCTGTTTGGATTTAAATAGGCCAGTCGCTCAACCAAAAAAACGTTACGCACACCGCCGCCACATAAATACACATCAACCCCTGTTGGAATATGTGCGGAAATACTGATCGCTGTTAGCTCAATCAAGGTTCTTTGTACGTCTTCTGGCGCTTCGTTGCCGGTTAGATACTCAGATAACCAATCCATATTAAAGTATTCTGGGCCGGTGCTCTTTGGCGCCTGCTGTTGAAAATAATCGTCAGCCAATAATTGATCAAGCAGATTTTGATCAACTAGCCCGCTGCGCGACCACAGACCGTCACGATCATAATCTTGTGATTTAATGCGCTGCGTCCAATTATCCAGCAGAGTGTTTGCTGGCCCGGTATCAAAGCCAATAACTTGATCAGTGGTTATTTGGGTAATATTAGCAATACCACCCAAATTTATAATAACGCCTGTTTGTTCAGCTAATAGATGCTGATGATAAACAGGCGTCAGTGGTGCACCTTGGCCACCTGCGGCAATATCTTGCATGCGGAAATCGGCCACTGTGGTGACACCTGTTTGCTCAGCAATCAATGCGCCGTGAGCAATTTGCATTGAATAGCGTCCACCTTGATGAAAAACAGTCTGCCCGTGTGAACCAATCGCAATAATTTGATCAGCAGAAATGCCAGATTGGCGTAATAGCGCCAAAGCAGTATTGGCAAAAATACTTGCCACACTAATGTCAATATCTGCCAAATTGGCCAATGAAGTTTGCCCGCTCTGGGTTAACTGACGTAATGCCTGTTTGAGTTGGTCATCATATGGTTGATAACTTTGAGCGATAACTTGCTGGCATTGTTGATCAACAATAACGCCATCAACCCCATCCAAACTGGTGCCGGACATCAGCCCAATATAATATTGAGCAGGTACGGTGCTAGCCATGGCAGTTTTTGTATTTTTTGCCTGATCCACAAGGGCATGGCTCGTTACGACCTACCTTGTCATACTCAGGGGTGTCGTCAGCTTGTTTAGCAGCTTCCACTTCATGATCGTCAACACCTGTTGTGCCGATTTCATCGTGTTGCGTTTGAACCTCATCGTTATTTTGTTGTTCAACCTCGTCAGCATTGGTGTTTTCATTAATGGTAACACTAGATAAGGATTTGACAATTTCAATGTCAATGTTATCTAGTAAGTCGGTAAACATGGCAAATGATTCACGCTTGTATTCTTGTGTTGGATTTTTTTGCGCATAGCCGCGTAAATTAACACTTTGACGCAAATAATCCATTGCGGCCAAGTGCTCTTTCCAGTAATGATCTAGCGTCTGTAACATAACCGCTTTTTCAAAACCACGCATCGATTCAGCCCCTGTTAGGCCTTCTTTATAATCACAAATCGCAGCCAAGCCTTCAATAATCCTGCTTTCTAATTCGTCAACATCAACACCTTCATCAAGCCATTGTTGCAGTGGGAAATCAGCCTTATAATCAGCCTTTAGCGCATTGTGCAACCCTTCAACATCCCAGTCTTCTTCTGCTTGATCTGCACTAATATAGCCAGCAAATAACTCGCCAATCACCTGTTTTCTGATCGTAATAAAGCGATCTTGAACGTCGCTGGTGCTCATCAACTCATCGCGCAATGTATAAATTACCTTACGCTGATCATTGGCCACGTCATCATATTCTAGTAGATTTTTACGGGCATCATAATTCATACCTTCAACTTTACGCTGCGCATTTTCAATGGCGCGATTAACCATCTTGTGTTCAATCGCCTCACCTTTTTCCATGCCGAGTTTTTTCATCATATTAGCCATTTTTTCACTGGCAAAAATACGCATTAAATTATCTTCAAGCGACAAGTAGAATCGAGTTGAGCCAACATCACCTTGACGACCAGAGCGGCCACGTAATTGGTTATCAACACGACGCGACTCATTGCGTTCAGTACCAACAATATGCAAGCCTCCTGCTGTAATAACCTTTTCATGCTCTACTTGCCAATCTTGTTTTTGCTGCTCTGTTGGCGCTTCTATCAGCTTACCACCAAGCACAATATCTGTACCACGACCCGCCATATTGGTTGCAATGGTGACCGAGCCAATCGCACCCGCATTGGCGATAATCGTTGCTTCTCTTTCATGCTGTTTGGCGTTCAACACCTCATGCTTGATTTTTTTCTTGGTTAATAGGGCAGAAATAGACTCAGAGTTTTCAATGCTACTAGTACCAACCAGTACCGGCTGGCCAGTTTGTTGACACTGCTCGACATCGTTGGCGATTGCCTCTAATTTTTCCTCAAGTGTTAGGTAGATTTGGTCAGCCTTATCGTCTCGCTTGGAAATTTGATTTGGCGGGATAACCACGGTTTCTAAACCGTAAATATCTTGAAATTCTACCGCCTCTGTGTCTGCTGTACCAGTCATGCCGGAGAGTTTATTGTAAAGTCGGAAATAATTCTGGAAGGTGATCGAGGCCAGCGTTTGGTTTTCCTTTTTGATGCTAACCCCTTCTTTGGCCTCAATGGCCTGATGCAATCCCTCACTCCAGCGACGCCCCGGCATAGTTCTACCGGTAAATTCATCAACAATCACAATTTCGTCACCATCAACAATGTATTGATCATTTACGTGAAACAAAATATGCGCGCGCAAAGCAGAATTAATGTGCTGCATTAACAAGATGTTACTGGCATCATACAAACTCGCACCCTCTGGAAGTGCACCGGCATTAATAAGCAAGTTTTCCGCTTTAGCGTGACCATCGTCGGTTAAAAATACCTGTTTGTGTTTTTCATCCACCGTATAGTCACCGGCAATTTCTACCACTATTTCCTTACCTTCACCGCTTTCTGTTTGCTTAGTGAAGTTTGGAATCATGTGATTAATGGCTTTATAAACTTCTGAATAGTCTGCTGCAGGGCCTGAAATAATCAGCGGTGTTCTTGCCTCGTCAATCAAGATGGAGTCAACTTCGTCAACAATGGCAAAATTTAAAGCTCTTTGAACTTTTTGTTCGGTCGCAAAGGCCATGTTGTCACGCAAATAATCAAAACCTAATTCGTTGTTAGTGGCGTAAACAACATCACATCCGTAAGCCGCCTGTTTATCTTCAGGGGGTTTATTAGAAGCAATAATACCAACGGACAAGTCTAAAAATTCGAACACTTTACCCATCCACTGAGCATCACGTTCGGCTAAATAGTCATTCACGGTAACAATATGCACGCCGTTGCCAGTCAGTGCATTAAGATAGGCTGGCAATGTAGCCACCAAGGTTTTACCCTCACCAGTACCCATTTCTGAAATATTACCGTCGTTTAACACCATGCCGCCAATTAGCTGAACATCGTGATGCCTTAATCCTAGCACCCTAACACTAGCCTCTCTCATCACCGCAAAAGATTCAACCAGCAACAAATCAAGCGATTGTTCAGTCTGATAACGATCTTTAAATTCTTGCGTTTTGGCGCGCAATTCATCGTCACTCAGCGCTTGCATGGTCGTCTCTAGGGCGCCAATTTCACCCACGGTTTTTCTTAGCTTTTTAATCAGACGCTCATTTCTAGAGCCGACAATTTTGGATAAAACTTTATTTATAATACTCATATAGAATATAAAGAATGGTTTTTGATAAAAAACCTATTTTCTCATAGATAAACAAGGCTTTGCATCAAATGTGTCAGCATAAACCCATGATTGATATTTCCAATTTTTCTGCTCAAGGCTCGCTGGGTAAATTGTTCTCACAGGCAAAGCACTATAATAAAATTAATGCCAATCTACAGCCAATTTTGCCTGAAACCCTCAAGACGCTAGAGCTCTGTCTCATTCAACAAGGGGTGGCAACTCTGATTACCAATAATCCCGCCATTGCTTTTAGAGCCAAACAGCAAATTCCTGAAATTATGGTTTTATTACGCACAGCCTCACCCTCGATTGAAATAAACCACATTGAAATTAAGGTTGCTGCCAATTAATAACGTAACAACAGCCTAATTGTTTATCATATATCGCTAATATTACAGTATAATTATTGGGTTTTTCATTATAGATTTAATCTATACACACTCAAATAAAGGACTGTAATCTTATGTCAGAACAAGAAATAGACTTAAAGAAAAGACGCTTTTTGACAGGTGCTACCAGTGTTGTTGGTGCGGTTGGCGTTGGTTTTGTATTAGTACCATTTTTATCATCATGGATGCCTTCAGCACGTGCGAAAGCTGCCGGTGCACCCGTTGATGTAGATGTGACAAAATTAGAAGAAGGTCAGCTTGTTCGTGTCTTATGGCGCAAAAAACCAATTTGGATCTTTAAGCGCGACAAAACAGTACTGGCAAACTTGCCAACACTAGATGCTGAATTAGTTGATCCAAATAACACAGAAGATCAGCAGCCAGTATATGCCAAAAATCCACATCGTTCAATCAACCCTGAAATTGCGGTTATTATTGGTATTTGTACGCACTTAGGCTGTTCACCAACTTACCGTCCTGAGGTGGGTGCAGCTGATTTAGGTGGTGACGCCTGGAAGGGTGGTTTCTACTGCCCGTGTCACGGCTCTAAATTCGACTTAGCTGGTAGAGTATATGCTGGTGTTCCGGCACCAACCAACCTGATTATTCCGCCATATCATTTTGTGACCGATTCATTAATTAGAATTGGCATTGACCCAAAAGCATCATAGGAGCATAGCGTGGACAATAATAAAAATTGGATCGATCAACGATTTCCACTGACTAAAGTTTGGAATGAACATTTAGCTGAATACTACACCCCTAGAAACTTTAACTTTTGGTACTTCTTTGGCTCTTTAGCCATCCTAGTACTGGTTATTCAAATTTTAACTGGTGTCTTTTTAACCATGCACTTTAAGCCTGATGCAGCACATGCCTTTGCATCAGTCGAATACATCATGCGTGATGTAGACTGGGGCTGGCTCATTCGCTACATTCACTCAACGGGCGCCTCGGCCTTCTTTGTGGTGATCTATCTACATATGTATCGTGGTCTACTTTACGGCTCATACAAAGCACCGAGAGAATTAATTTGGATTTTAGGCATGGTGCTTTATATTGCGCTAATGGCCGAAGCCTTTATGGGTTATGTACTACCATGGGGTCAAATGTCCTACTGGGGCGCCAAAGTAATCATCAACTTATTTGGTTCATTCCCAATTGTTGGCGAACTTATCCTTGAATTCATTCTTGGAGATTATGCAGTAGGCGATCCGGTACTTAATCGCTTTTTCTCTCTACACGTTATTGCTCTGCCACTTATTTTGGTGGTATTAGTATTCTTACACATTGTTGCACTACATACAGTAGGCTCTAACAACCCTGATGGCGTTGAAATCAAAAAGAACAAAGATGCTAACGGTATTCCAAAAGACGGTATTCCGTTCCACCCATACTACAGTGTTAAAGACATTGTAGGTGTGGTGGTATTCTTAATGATCTTCACTTCTATTGTATTCTTTGCACCGGCCCTAGGCGGCTACTTCTTGGAGGCTCCAAACTTTGTTGAAGCTAACCCATTGAAAACGCCTGACCACATTGCACCACTTTGGTACTTAACACCGTTCTATTCAGTGTTAAGAGCCATTCCACCAATGTTTGGCTCTCAGCTACCGGGTGTATTAGCAATGTTTGCAGCCTTGTTGATTCTTATTGCACTACCATGGTTAGATCGCTCTAAAGTTAAATCAATCAGATACCGTTCATGGCCTTACAAAGTAGCGCTAACTATCTTTGTGATTTCATTTATCGTATTAGGCTGGTTGGGCATGCAAGCTGTAACACCACTATACAGCTTAATGGCTCAAATATTTACAGCCCTTTACTTTGCATTCTTTATCCTGATGCCTTGGTTTACCTCAATTGGAGAGACCAAGCCAGTGCCTGAAAGAACTACGGAGCATTAATATGAAAACATTATTTAACACAACACTGGCTGCAGTTGCAGCAATGGTTATCTCTTTTAATGCAACTGCTGGCGGAGCTGGCATTCATTTAGATCCTGCCAATACAGATATCACTGATGAAGCTTCATTGCAACGTGGCGCGCAATCTTTTATGAACTATTGCTCTGGTTGTCACTCTATTGAGTTAATGCGTTACAACCGTATCGCAAAAGATCTAAACATCAGTGAAGCTGATATGGCTAACAATCTAATGTTTAATGCTGAGAAAACGGGTAGCACTATTTTCTCCTCAATGCCGGATGATGGCGCCAAAGAATGGTTTGGTACAACACCACCAGATCTATCACTTACCGCTAGAGCTAGAGGAACAGACTGGGTTTACACTTATCTAAAAGGTTTCTATGCGGATGATTCGCGCCCATATGGTGTTAATAATCATGTGCTAGAAAACGCCTCAATGCCGGATGTTCTTTGGCAGCTGAAACAAGACAAATCTGAAAGAGCTTTTAATCAAGACGTCAGAGATATTACGAATTTCTTGGATTATGTAGCAGAACCTGTTAAGCTAATCAGATATGAGATTGGTGCTAAGGTATTAGGCTTCTTATTCATCTTGTTTATTCTTGCTTATCTACTTAAGAAAGAATACTGGAAAGATGTTAAGTACGGCAAATGGCGTGCGAAAGACTAACTAAACAATAACACAAAATAAACACATAACAGCAGTCTTAAAATGGGCCTGCTGTTTTTTTCATTTTTAAGGGGTAGCAATCATGTTAACAAAACCTAATCCATCTTCGACAACACTTTATTCATCTCCACAAGAGATCGAATCACATGTTGTGCGCTTCATTATGGCTGAAAAAAACATCGAAAGAGAGGTGTTTAACATTAAGATTGATGAGATGCCGGAAGAGATTCTAGAGCTTAACCCTTGTCAAACACTGCCAACCCTATTTGATCGTGGCATTGTACTTTATGACCTAGCAGTAATCATGGAGTATCTTGATGAGCGCTTTCCATTTCCACCATTGTTGCCCGTTGATCCTATTGAAAAATCTGAAAAGCGTTTGATGATTTTCAGATTTACTCGCTCTGCAGGTTGCTGGTTTGAACTAACCAAAACTATTGAAACGGGTAGCAAGAAAGAAGCTGATGAAGCACGCAAAATTCTTAAAAGCAATCTAATTGAATTGGTGCCTTTATTTGCCCATAAGCCATTCTTTAAGAGTGAAGAAATGACGATTGTAGACGCCTGTTTAGCAGCATTACTATGGCGACTAAAAAAACTAGACGTTGATTTAGGCGCACCTGGTAAAGTGGTTAATGACTATGCTAAGCGTTTATTCGCAAGAGATTCATTTAAAGCGTCTTTAACTGACTGCGAAAAAGAGTACAACTAACACCTATGGTAGCGGTTGCGCCTTATTTGATCAGGGCCTATCACCAATGGATGGAAGACTCTGACTTTACCGCTCACATCTTAGTTGATTGTAGCCATAAAGATGTGGTTGTTCCAGAGCAGTTTATTCAAGACAATCGAATTGTATTAAACATTGCTAGCACGGCAACACAATCATTGGTATTGGATAATGACTATATCAGCTTCAAAGCTCGATTCTCTGGGCAATCAATTGATATCTATATACCAACCTCGGCTGTCTTAAGTATTTATACGGGCGAAAATGGCGAAGGCATGTTTTTTGAAGTGCAAAAGCCAGCAGACCTAGAAGAAGAAAAACCTAAGCTAACCTTGTTAGACTAGTAGTTTTTGCAAGCTTAACTCAAAATCGTTAGGGCTCTGATCAGTGTAAACAACCACCTTACAACCTCCATAATGCTCTATAACTTCAGCATTGTTTAGGCTGTTCGGTTCAAATTGATTTAACACAACACAGGCAACTGTTAATTGGTGTTGTGTTGCCACTTTTAAGGTTAGTAAAGCCTGATTAACTGCACCTAATTCGTCTTTAACCACAATAACTACAGGTAAATCTAAGGCGACAGCTAAGTCGATATTAAGCGTGTTTAATGCTATTGGGGAGAGTAGTCCGCCAGCTCCTTCGACCACCACATAATGATCACTAGCACAGGCATCAACCAGCTGATTTAAACCTAGATCAACACCTGAAGCAATACTGGCTTGCTCTGCACTACAGCATTGACTGAACTGATAAGCGCAAACAGTATTAATATCCTCGTCGACATTGCTCGATTCAAGCAAGGCGGCGGCATCTTTAGTCACTAACCTTTTACCAACCAATTGGCAGTCACTCTCAACCGGTTTTCTAACCGAAACTTGCCTAGTTTTGCCAAGCAGACGAACCAACTTGGTAGCAATAAATGTTTTGCCCACATCTGTACCGCTACCACTAATAAACAAGCCTTTCATAATAACTAATTTTAACCTTAATCCAAAGATAGAAAGTGTGGATAGCGTTAAGCCTTGCTACCTTTCTTGATTTTTA
>NZ_JAQRMS010000029.1:12038-13310 GCF_028599055.1 Candidatus Thioglobus sp. | reverse complement strand
GTGTCCCTTTAATTAGTGAGTGGTAGTCGCGAGTGAATTCGAATCACCGACCCCTACCATGTCAAGGTAGTGCTCTAACCAACTGAGCTACGCGACTATAAAAGAATGTTCTTAGCAAGACGCTAACAACGAATGCGAAATTATACCCCTGTATAGGGGTTAAATACTAGAAACAGGTCTTGATAATTTCTTGAATGTTACTGGCTGCTGCATATGGATCATCTGCGTTTTTAATTGGACGACCAACCACAATATAATCCGATCCTGACTTAAACGCCGTTGCCACATCAACCACGCGCTTTTGATCGTCATCATTTGCCACAGGGCGAATACCTGGTGTGACTGCGATCAACTTATTGTCAACATACTCTCTTAAGAATGGCACTTCAAGACCTGAAGAAACCACACCATCACAGCCTGCTTCAAAGGCGCGCTTAGCGCGAGAGATAACCAAATCTTGCACATCGCAATCAAAACCAAGGTCGTCTAAATCACCACGATCAAGACTGGTTAGTGCGGTTACTGCCAAAATTTTAAGATCACCTTTATTTTCAGCAGCTTTTTCCATTAGACCTTGATTGCCATGAATGGTGGCAAAGGTTGCACCAGTTTGGCTCAAACGATTAATGGTTCTACCCACCGTTTCTGGCACATCAAAAAATTTAAGATCAACAAATACTTTTTTATCCTTAGCGATTAGCCAATCCATCAGCTCAAAATACTGGCCTGTCATTAATAATTCCATGCCAATTTTGTAAAAATTAACACTGTCGTCTAATTGATTGACCAAGTCTTTAGCCTGGGAAACCTCGGGTACGTCTAATGCAAAAATTAATCTATCTTCAAGTTTAATGTCTTTCATGGCTATTCCTAATTAAAAAATACTACCACCAGAATAGCCATTTTCATTTGCTTTTCTGATCCAATATTTTGATTGCTCAATGTCCTTATCAACGGATTTTGCTAAGGCATAAAAAATGCCTAAATTATACTGTGCTTTTGCATAATCTTGGTTGGCAGATTTTTGATACCACGCAAATGCTTTGGCTAAATCTTTATCTACGCCAATACCCAAATCATAACTTAAGGCTAGCTCATATTGAGATTGCGCATCGCCCTGCTCAGCAAGGGTTTTAATTTGGCTGTAAGTTTTTTCTGTCTTCACTTAAACTATCTAGGCGAAACTTCAACCTTGATATTAAGCGTGTTGCCAAACGGCTTGTTTCGAGTTGTGTAGGTAAAATTTCGACCATCATATTCATAAGCAACTCG
>NZ_JAQRMS010000029.1:0-11938 GCF_028599055.1 Candidatus Thioglobus sp. | reverse complement strand
TCAAGTTAAAGATCAAATTAAAGGCCAGCTGAAAATTCAGTACGTGTTGGGTGGTTTGGCGCCCGATAGCAGTGAAATTATGCCTGAAGAAATGCGTAGCTACATTCTAAAAAATTGGCAAAAAATTGAACAAACCATTCCTGGTACAAAATTTAATTATGATTTTTGGAAAAATTGCACACCAACTCGTGCCACTTTTCCAGCTTGTCGAGCGGTTATAGCTGCTAAAAACCAAGGCAAGCAACTTGAAATTCCTATGATAAACAGCATTCAAACTGCTTACTATTTACAAGCACAAAACCCTTCTGAATCTTCAACACTCATTAAACTCGCCACATCAATTGGATTAGATAGTCAGCAATTTACCCGAGATCTAAATTCGCCCACTACTCAAGAAAAATTGGATAGCGATATTAACCTGTCAAAAACACTTAGTGCTGGTGGATTTCCATCGCTCGTTTTGGAAAAAAATGGTGTTAAAAAACTAATTAAGATTGACTATAACAATTCGGATTTTATACTTAAGCAAATATTAACTTGAATAATCCCACCTCAGCGTTGATAATAGCAAACTTGCCTTCGTAGCTCAGCTGGATAGAGCAGCCGCCTCCTAAGCGGCAGGTCGAACGTTCGAATCGTTTCGAGGGCACCAATTTAGCCTTATGGCGCTGGATTAAAAAACCTTAAATGAATGGATTCAATCGCCTCTTCGATCTCATTAGTCCATTCAAAATTAGTGGCATTAATATTTTCTTTAAGCTGATCCATATTGGTAGCGCCAATAATGGTGCTGGCGCAAAACCAACGAGAGTAAGTAAATGCCAACGACAATGTTGCTGGAGTGGTGTTTAAGTCATTGGCTAAATCAGCATAAGCTCGAATGGCTGGCTCAACCGCCGGCTTTTCATAGCGCTGGGCGAAACCGTCAAATATATTAACTCGACCTCTGGATTGAGAACCGTCAACATATTTTGCACTAAGATGGCCAAATGCCATCGGCGAATAAGCCAAGAGTGGTACGTTTTCACGATAACCCATTTCTCGCAGTGAAGAATCATAGGTGCGATTAATCAGATTGTAAGCATTTTGCATGCTTACCACTCGAGGCAAACCCTCTTTCTCAGAGGTATTTAAAAACTGCATTAAACCCCAAGGCCACTCATTGGAAAGACCAATATTTCTAATTTTTCCTTCAGTAATTAGCTCAGATAATGCCTCTAGCGTTTCAGTAAAATCGGTGTAGTCTCGCTCTTGTTCTGGATCAAATAAATACTGGCCAAACATCGGCGTGTTGCGCTCTGGCCAATGCAGTTGGTACAAATCAATGTAGTCTGTTTTTAAACGCTTTAAAGAGCCTTCTAAGGCATTGCGCAGGTTGGTACGATTAAATGCATGCTCACCGCCTCTAACCCAAGGCATGCCGCGGGCACTGCCAGCAGCCTTAGTAGCTAAAATAATCTGATCACGTGCTTGGTTTTTAACCCAATTACCAACAATAGTTTCCGTGGAATAAGCGGTGTTTTCACGCGGTGGAACCGGATACATTTCAGCAGTATCAAAAAAATTAACACCCTGAGAAAAAGCATAATCAAGCTGTTGATGGGCTTCTTTTTCAGTATTTTGCTGTCCAAAGGTCATGGTGCCTAAACAAATATTAGACACTTTTAAATCACTATCGCCTAGTTGGTTATATTGAATAGACATGTAATAACTTGATTATCAAAAAAAGCAATATATTAACACGATACATCCACACTCAAGGGGTAGAATATCAATTATCAAAGACAATTAAGGAGTAACACATGACTCAAAAACTCGATACAAAGGCTGTTGCGCTTGCTCTTGGAATTATGTGGTCATTGGGTGTATTTTTTATGTCGATCACCGCAATAGTTACACAAAGTTATCTACACAATATCGTTGATTTTTTATCAACGGTTTATCTGGGATATTCACTCAGTTTTAGCGGTATAGTGACCGGCATGGTTTGGGGATTTTTTGATGCAGCAATTGGTGGGCTTGTGTTTGCCTGGCTTTATAACAAACTGGCGAAATAACCAAGTACCTAGGTATAATTAATTTCAATATTAAATACTTGGGCTAAGCGTATGTCTGGCAACTCTTTTGGAAAATTATTTACCGTAACAACCGCAGGTGAATCTCATGGTGAGGCACTGGTTGGAATTGTTGATGGCTGCCCTCCAGGAATGGCGCTTAGCGAGGCCGACCTACAAGGTGACTTAGACCTTAGAAAACCAGGCACCTCACGCCACACCACACAGCGTCGCGAAGAAGACTTAGTTAAAATTTTATCCGGCACTTTTGAAGGCAAAACCACCGGCACACCCATTGCATTAATTATTCAAAACACGGATCAGCGCTCTAAAGACTACGGCAATATTGCTAACACGTTCCGCCCTGGTCATGCTGACTACACTTATGATCAAAAATATGGCTTTAGAGATTATCGTGGTGGTGGTCGCTCATCAGCCCGTGAAACTGCCATGCGTGTTGCAGCTGGCGGTATCGCCAAAAAATATCTCAAACAAGAGTTTGGCATTGAAATCAAAGGCTACTTAAAACAACTCGGCCCCATTGAAGCAGAAACGCTAGATTGGAATGAAGTGCACAACAACCCTTTCTTTTGCCCTGATGCAAGCAAAATTCAAGAACTAGAAGACTACATGGATGCACTGCGTAAGTCTGGTGATTCGATTGGTGCGCGCGTTAATGTGGTTGCAACTAATATGCCTGTAGGCTTAGGTGAACCAATTTTTGATCGCATTGAGGCAGACATCGCTCACGCTATGATGAGCATCAATGCGGTTAAAGGTGTGGAAATTGGCGCTGGTTTTGAGTCAGTAGTACAAAAAGGCACTGAGCATCGTGACGCAATTACTAAGGACGGCTTTAAGTCTAATCATGCTGGTGGTACACTCGGTGGCATTACTTCAGGCCAAGATCTATTAGTATCTATGGCATTAAAGCCAACTTCCAGCTTGCGCTTGCCTATTGAAAGTATTGATAAAAACGGTGATCCAATTGAAGTTATTACCAAAGGTCGCCATGATCCTTGTGTTGGCATACGTGCCACCCCAATTGCTGAAGCCATGCTTGCCATGACAATTATGGATCATGTCATGCGTCATAGAGCGCAAAACACAGGGGTTAACTCTTCAACACCTGTTGTGCCAGGTACAAACCTATAACCCTTCTTTAACTGTAAACCTACCCACAAGGAAAAACATGCTGTTTTCATTGATTAATAAATACGCCTCTACAAACCCTAAAAACGATATTTTATCTGGCTTAACTGTGGCCTTAGCGCTAGTACCTGAAGCGGTTGCTTTTGCTTTGATTGCCGGTGTTAACCCATTAGTTGGCTTGTACGCTGCATTCACCATTGGCTTGGTAACCTCAATTGCAGGTGGTCGCCCAGGCATGATCTCAGGTGCTACGGGTGCTGTTGCTGTTGTGGTTGCACCTTTAATCGCCATGATTGTTGAGCAAGGTGGAACACTCGAGCAAGCAACAGAATATTTGTTTGCAGCGGTTATCTTGGCAGGCATCTTTCAGATATTATTTGGTGTACTTAAGTTGGGTAAATTTATTCGCCTGGTACCACACCCTGTTTTTTTAGGCTTTGTTAATGGTATCGCTTTGGTTATCTTTGCAGGTCAAATCAAGCAGTTTGAGCTGGAAGATGGCACCTGGATTACTGGCGAACCTTTAATGATCATGCTGGCCATTGCTGCTGCAACCATGGCTGTTATTCACTTCTTGCCTAAAATCACTAAGACTATACCCGCTATTTTAATTGCCGTCATTGCAGGCACTTTAGCGGTAATCACATTAGGTATTGAAACACGTACCGTGGGTGATATTGCCTCTATCAAGGGTGGATTTCCATCATTCCATTTACCAAATATTGCATTTGACTTAGAAACACTAAAAGTAATCCTACCTTTTGCCATAACCATTGCAGCGGTCGGATTAATTGAAAGTTTACTAACCCTAAATCTAGTTGATGATTTAACCGAAACCACAGGCCAACCAAACCGTGAAAGCATTGGCCAAGGTCTTGCAAACTCAACAACTGGTCTTTTTGGTGGTATGGGTGGCTGCGCCATGGTGGGTCAAAGTATTATTAATGTTAACTCAGGTGGTCGCGGACGCTTATCAGGCATTGTTGCCTCACTGGCACTCTTGGTGTTTATTGTTTATCTATCTGAATATGTTGAAATGATCCCTATTGCGGTATTAGTCGGTGTAATGATGATGGTGGTTATTGGCACTTTCCAATGGTGCACATTAAAGCTGTTTGGAAAAATACCGCTACTAGATGTTATTACGGGCATCTCGGTTGCGGTTATTACCTTATGGACCAGCGATTTAGCTTTGGCAGTTGTTGTTGGCGTTATCCTATCCGCTTTATCTTTCGCCTGGGAGTCAGCAAGTAAGATCCACACAAGCAAAGAGCATAACGACCAAGGTGATAATGTCTATAAAGTCAAAGGTGTGTTGTTCTTTGCCTCAAAAGAGCATTTCCAAGAATTATTTGATCCTAAGTCAGATACAGACGATGTCTATGTTGACTTCCAGGATGCTAGAGTATTGGACCACTCTGCCATTCAAGCGATTGATAAACTGGCTAGTCGCTACAAAAAATCAGGAAAGACGCTACATTTGCAACACCTGAGTGCTGAATGTCGACTGCTACTTAAAACTGCAAAGAATCTTGTAGAAGTAAATATTCTAGAAGATCCAAAATACCATGTTGCCGACGACAAGCTAGCCTAGTGGCAATTAAAAGCTCGTTTTAACCCTTGATTAATTCTCTAATCAAGGATATATTACCTTACTAGTATTAAGCTGTTATCTGAGGAGATATATGAAAAAACTATTATTACCACTACTGATGCTCAGTAGTGCTCTATACGCACAACCCTATCAAAGCAACTTCTTTAACAATGGCTTTGGTGGCAACGTTTGGTCAAACTTTAATCAAGAGTTTCAACAATTTAGCAATGAAATGCGTCAAATACAAAATGAACGTATTTTTGGTGCGCAAACCAACCGCTACTTTGATGACAAAACCAACCACTATATGATTGAAATCAAGGTTGATGGACTTGGAAAAGAAAATTTAGACATTACCACTAAAGATGACATGATTCACATTATTGGCAGTGTGCAAGAAATTAAAAAAACACCTAATGGCTCACACTCATCTTCAAGAAAATTCTCTCAATCATACTCACTGCCAACCGATGCTGATAGTGACAATGTTAATGCTGAATTTAACAATGGCATCTTAGCGGTTTCTATCCCTAAATTAGACAAACCTAAATCGAATAAAGTTTCTATTAAATAAAACTACTTACCCTTTTCATCACCCCAAAGTAATTTGTGCATTTGCACCTGTAGACGCACATTCAGCTGATCTTGAATGATCCAATCAGCTAGCTCAGCGGGGGTTATTTGTCCAAATACCGGAGAAAACAATACGCCTGCTGCAGTTGGGTATTGATTTAATAATTTAACACTCCAGTCATAATCCTGACGTGATCCAATTACAAATTTCAATTGATCCTTTTGAGCTAACTTGGCAATATTGTCATATTTGTTCTGATCAGATTCGTTAGAACTTGGTGTTTTAACATCCATTACAATCGATACACCGGGATTTACCTCAGAAATATCGATACTACCACTAGTTTCTAAAGAAACCAAATAATGCGCTTTTACTAAAGCATCCAACAATGTATGGCAATTAATTTGAGCTAACGGCTCGCCACCCGTAACGCAAACGTATTGTGTTTTATATCGCTGAACTTCTTGAATAATGTTATCAATACTCATCAAGTTATTGCCTTTGAATGCATATTCTGTATCGCAATAGCTGCAACGAAGTGGGCAGCCAGTTAAACGAATAAACACCGTAGGCAGACCAACCTCTCGCGCCTCACCTTGAAGTGAGTAGAATATTTCAGTAATATTTAAATCGGTATTCATAAAGCAGTTTTAAATTGGGCATCCTTGAGCTGTTTGATTTGATTACGCACATCAGCTGCTTTTTCAAATTCTAAATCACTGGCAAACTGATACATCTGTTTTTCCAGTGTTTTTATTTCTTTGGCTAATTGCACGGGCGATAATTGCACAACAACCTGTTGTTCATTATCCCCACTAATTTCTTCACTGGTTAAATCTGTATCTAAAATATTAATAATTGGCTTAACCACACCGCGTGGGGTAATGTTATTGTCCAAGTTATGCTGTAATTGCTTTTCACGCCTTCTTTGCGTCTCATCAATGGCTTTTTTCATCGATTTGGTAATGCGATCAGCATATAAAATTGCCTTGCCATTAACGTTTCTAGCCGCTCTACCCATAGTTTGGATGAGTGATCTTTCTGAACGTAAAAAGCCTTCTTTATCCGCATCCAATATTGCCACCAAAGAAACTTCAGGAATATCCAAACCCTCTCTAAGTAAATTAATACCTACCAGAACATCAAACACACCCAAACGCAAGTCTCGAATAATCTCCACGCGCTCAACCGTGTCAATATCTGAATGTAGGTATCGCACCTTAATGCCGTGCTCATTTAAATAGTCACTCAATTGCTCAGACATTTTTTTAGTTAAGGTGGTGACTAACACACGATCACCAACAGCAACACGCCGGTTAATCTGGCTCAATAAATCATCTACTTGCGTCTCAACAGGCAAGATTTCTATCTCTGGATCAAGCAGACCTGTTGGTCGAACCACCTGCTCCGCGATGCGACTTGAAACATCAAACTCATACTGAGCGGGTGTGGCTGATACCAAAATACACTGATTAATTCGATCTTCAAATTCATTGTACTTTAACGGGCGATTATCAAGTGCTGAAGGTAGGCGAAAACCAAACTCCACCAAGGTTTTTTTGCGCGCTCTATCGCCCTTATACATGCCACCAATTTGACTCACCGTAACGTGTGACTCATCCAAGATAACCAATGAATTTTCTGGCAGATAGTCCAACAATGTTGGTGGTGGATCACCCGGTTTGCGCGAAGACAAATAGCGAGAATAGTTTTCAATTCCTGTGCAATAGCCTAATTCACGCATCATTTCGATATCCATATGCACACGCTGCGTTAAGCGCTGTTCTTCAACTAGCTTGTTTAAAGATAACAACTCATCTCGACGACCTTTAAGCTCATCTTTAATATCATCCAGCATATTTAAAATCTTAGATTTTGGCGTTACATAGTGCGTTTGTGGATAAATAGTAATACGTTGTAAAGACTTTAATCGCTCACCAGTGAGTGGATCAAACCAATACAAACGCTCAATTTCCTCATCGAACATTTCAATGCGTAAGGCCTGTTCTTCAGAATCTGCAGGGAAAATATCAATCACCTCACCCTTGACTCTAAAATGCCCTCTTAGTAAAGTAACATCATTACGCGTATATTGCATTTGCGACAAACGTGACAATATTTCTCGCTGATTAGAAACCTCGCCAACGCTCAAATGCAACAGCATTGACATGTAACTTTCAGGATCACCCAATCCATAAATAGCAGAGACACTGGCAATAATAATAACATCGTCGCGCTCTAGTAAAGACTTGGTAGCTGATAAGCGCATCTGCTCAATTTGCTCATTAATCGATGAGTCTTTTTCGATGAATGTGTCAGAGGCCGGCACATAAGCCTCGGGCTGATAATAATCATAATAAGAAACAAAGTATTCCACCGCATTATGCGGGAAAAATTCTTTCATCTCTGCGTACAATTGAGCAGCCAATGTTTTATTCGGTGCCATAATCAAACTAGGTCGTTTAGTTTGTTTAATCACATTCGCTAGAGTAAATGTTTTGCCTGATCCAGTAACCCCTAGCAAGGTTTGAAACTTCTCGCCTGCATTGATACCATCAACTAAAGTTTTGATAGCACCTGGTTGGTCTCCGCTTGGAGAAAATTGCGATTCTAGTTGAAATTTCTTGCCCACTGCTTGTGTTTTTTCATTAACATTAACACTCAATTTTAATCTATTTTTTATCAATAATCATGTCAGAGTTTCTTTCGCAAAGAGTTCAAAAAGTTAAACCTTCCGCCACCCTTGCTGTTACCGCAAAAGCAAATGAATTAAAAGCTCAAGGTATTCAAATTGTACCGATGGGCTCTGGTGAGCCAGACTTTGACACACCAAAAAACATCCAGCAAGCTGGCATTGATGCAATCAATAACGGCGACACTCGATATACAGCTGTCGATGGCACGCCCGTTCTAAAGCAAGCCATTATTGACAAATTTAAGCGTGAAAATAATTTAAATTACACCAATACGGAAGTTATGGTGTCATCTGGCGGTAAGCAGGTTTTTTATAATCTGTGTCAAGCGGTATTAAATGAGGGTGATGAAGTAATTATTCCAGCACCCTACTGGGTCAGTTATCCAGATATGGTTATTTTAGGTGACGCTACACCAGTTGTTGTTGAGACTGGCCTTGAGCAAGATTTTAAAATTACACCAGCGCAACTTGAAGCCAGTATTACCAATAAAACCAAATTATTTGTTATTAATAGCCCGTCAAACCCAACAGGTGCTGTTTACAGTAAAGATGAATTAAAAGCGCTTGCCGATGTACTAGTAAACCACCCTCAGATACTTATTATCACCGATGATATTTATGAGCACATTCGCTGGGGCGGTGAGGATTTTATCAACATCGTTATGGCCAAACCTGCCTTAAAAGATCGCACCATTATTCTTAATGGTGTTTCTAAAGGCTACGCCATGACTGGCTGGCGCATTGGCTATGCAGGTGGCCCTGAAATAATCATTAAGGCCATGAAAAAGATTCAAGGCCAATCAACTTCAAACCCGTGTTCAATCGCTCAAGCAGCTGCTTTAGAGGCGTTAAATGGTGATCAAAGCATTATTGGAACTATGGTTAATGCATTTGAAGAGCGTCATGAATTTATCGTTAATGCACTTAATGCTATTGACGGGGTTGAGTGTCCTCGATCACAAGGTGCTTTCTATTCATTTCCAAGAGTAGAAGGTTTAATTAAACGCTTGGGGTTAAAAGATGATGTTGAGCTGTCTACTTATTGTTTAGAAAAATTAAACATCGCCCTAGTTCCAGGCTCTGCTTTTGGTGCACCAGGCTATGTGCGTTTTTCGTTTGCCACTAGCATGGACAACATTAAAACTGCCGTTGAGAAGCTAGCCAGCGTATAAAGCAAAAAAAATAGCGCATACAGTCTACATCTATTTTTACTCAAACAAAAAAGGCCTGTCATATAGACAGGCCTTTTAATTTATGGCTCCTCGAGCTGGGCTCGAACCAGCGACAAACGGATTAACAGTCCGTTGCTCTACCAACTGAGCTATCGAGGAATGAAATTGAAATTATAACGGCTTTTAGAGTTGAGTCAATCTAAAAGTGAGTTATTTTTGGTAAATAATTTAGTTACTTGGTGCAGGGAATCCGTTGCCAGTTATAGGCGTATAGCCTAAGTAGCCTTTTTGACCATAACCTTCAAAACGACCTGTACCACGTGCCTTTCCATAGCCGTCTAATTGACCCTTGTAATAAGCATCAGCATTGCCCTTGGTATAGCCATCTGCATAGCCAACACCACGGGCGCTTAATTCTTCAGCATACTTACCATCTGCTCTCGCGTAGCCCTTATTTGAAACTTTGTTTTTATTTTCGTAATAAAAACCCCAGTCAGACTCATTAACCATGTCATTCATATTGCTTAATGGACCCCAATTTTGATCTGCATTAAATGGACCAAAATCTGAACTGGCGTCTAATGGGTTAAACTTAGAAGCTGAATCAAAAGGGCCAAAATTTGACCCGCTACTAAAAGGACCCCAGTTCGAACCAGCATCCATAGGATTCCAGTTCGTATTACCACTGGCAAACGGATTCCACGAATCCATAAAATTATCATTATTATTGTAGCCGTTATTGTTGTTATCCCACGGCATCCAAGGGCCGGCGCTAACAACAGTTGATGCTAATAAAAGTGAGCTTAGTAGTGTTTTTTTCATCATGTTCATATCGATTTCCCCATATCTCTATAATTTGGAATTAGTTATATTATACACTATTTATATTATAGTTTTATAATATATTTTCAATAGGCGATAAAAAAGGGTGCAAAAGCACCCTCTCAATAATCAATTAAATATTAATTATTTTGCAGCAGCAGGAACTGGTGCATATTGATCACGCGAGTCAACCGCAGCGTTAGCTTTTGCATCAGCATAGCCTTTAGCGTAAGCATCAGCAATACCTTTAGCAAAACCATCAGCTTTACCTTTAGCGTATGCATCAGCTACACCTTTAGCATTTGCATCTGCAGTACCAGCGTATTTGCCATCCATTGTTGCGTTAGACTTGTTAGAAGTCTTGTTCTTATTGTTGTAATGGAAGCCCCAATCAGAATCGTTGTCCATGTTATTGTTATTTGCAAATGGGCCGAAGTTTTGAGCACCTGAGAAAGGACCCATGTTAGAGCCACCGTTAAAAGGACCCATATTCTGGCCGCCAGTAAATGGACCCCAGTTAGAACCACCATTGAACGGACCCATGTTAGAGCCACCGTCAAAAGGACCCCAGTTAGATAAACCATTGCCAGTACCCCAACCATTGTTGTTGTTACCGTAGCCATTGTTGTTATTCCAAAAAGCCGATGCTGATGTTGCTGCCACTACTGTAGCTAGTGCTACTACTTTTGTTACGTTCTTCATAACTATCTCCATATTATCATGATAAAAAAAAGGAAAAATACCAACAAAAAAGTTAATATTTATTAAATTATAACAAAATAACCTTTTGAATTTTAAGTTTTTTAGACACAAAAAAACCACCCCGGAGGGTGGCTTTTTTTAATCAACCATCGATCTAATCGATGGCCAAACTCAAGTGCTAATTACTTAGCAGCTGGAGCAACTACAGTCTCACGTGAGTCAGCAGCGATTTTAGCGTTAGCGTCAGCTACACCTTTAGCATATGCATCAGCTTGAGCCTTAGCAAAAGCGTCAGCTTGACCTTTAGCGTATGCATCAGCAACACCTTTAGCGTTAGCATCAGCAACACCAGCGAACTTACCGTCAGTAGTAGCGTTAGACTTGTTAGAAGTCTTGTTCTTGTTGTTGTAATGGAAACCCCAGTCAGAATCGTTGTCCATGTTGTTGCTGTTAGCAAAAGGACCAAAGTTTTGAGCGCCGTTGAAAGGACCCATGTTTGAACCACCGTTGAAAGGACCCATGTTCTGGCCGCCAGTAAATGGACCCCAGTTGTTAGCACCGTTGAAAGGACCCATGTTAGAGCCACCGTCGAAAGGACCCCAGTTAGAGATACCGTTACCAGTACCAAAACCGTTGTCGTTGTTGTTACCAAAAAAAGCTGAAGCTGAAGTAGCTGCTACTAAAGTAGTAATTGCGATAATTTTTTTCATGTTAATCTCCTAGATTATGTTTTTAAATTTTTTAACACCCTCATTGATAGGGTGTTTTAAGTACTGAGCTTTTTGCTCTGTATGGTGCGTATTATACAACAACTATATTAGAAGTCAATAATATTCTAATATAAATTTAACAAATAAATAGTAAATGCTGTTGTAAAGCGGTTTTACGTACAAAAAAAATATTAAAAAAAATCAAAATAAACAAAAATAAAGGGTTATTTTGAACAAATAAACGTTAAAAATAGGCTGTTTTATCCATTTATTACTGTTTTAACGCTCAAAAATTGATGATTATTCGGTGAATTCGCATCATAAGTGCACAACTTTCAATTCTCTAGCATCGATGCCAGTCATGCTATAGAATACCTCAAAAGGTGTTCTATAGCTCAAACATTTTCTAGGCCTTGAGTTAAGGCTGTCAGTGGCAGCCTTAACTCTGCAATAACCAATATCT
>NZ_JAQRMS010000028.1 GCF_028599055.1 Candidatus Thioglobus sp. | reverse complement strand
CAATTTCGTTATTAACATGCATGATAGATACTAAAATTGTATCATCGCGCATAGCTGCTTTTAAAACATCGATATCTAACAATCCATTTGTCATCGGATCAAGGTAAGTTACTTCATAACCTTCTCGCTCTAATTGACGACAAGTGTCAAGCACCGCCTTGTGCTCTGTTTTAAGGGTAATAATGTGCTTGCCTTTTTTATGATAAAAATGCGCAATACCCTTAATGGCCAGGTTGTTTGACTCAGTAGCACCAGAAGTCCAGACAATCTCTTTGGCATCTGCACCAATTAAATCAGCTACTTGTTGACGTGCTTTTTTAACCGCTTCATCAGCTTGCCAGCCGTAATAATGCGAATTTGACGCCGGATTACCAAAATCACCCTCCATAGTTAAATATTGCATCATTTTTTCAGCAACGCGCTTATCAACGGGTGTTGTTGCTGAGTAATCCATGTAAATTGGCGTAGTCATATTTATAAAATTCCTGTATTTTGTTGTTGATCATCAATGACCATTTGTAATGTTTTTGAACTTAAAAATTCTCTAATTTGGCCGCTTACCTCACACCATAGTTGATGAGATATACACTGCCTGCCATTATGACACCCTGTAGTACCACTACATCTGCGCAAATCAATATTTTCATCAACCGCTTCAATAATCTGAGTTAAGTTAATGTCTTTAGCCAGAATGTTTAATAAATAACCACCACCTGGTCCACGCACACTTTTGACCAATTCTGCACGACGCAGTTTGGCAAATAATTGCTCCAAGTAAGATAATGAAATATTTTGTCTTTGAGAAATAATATCTAAAGTAATCGGCTTACCCGTATCGTTCGATGCTAAATCTAGCATCGCTGTTACCGCGTAACGTCCTTTCGTGGTTAATTGCATATTAGTCCTTTCTAAAATTAACGAATGCTAATTATACGCTTAACCAAGTCTTTTAGTCAAGTAAAAAACCTTTAATAATTACGGTTACTTACTTTCAATTTCTAAATCGTTCACAGAGCTGTCTTTTTTCTCAGCAAGATTTAATTCTTTTGAGACTTTGTGCAGTTGAGAATCTACATCATGCAAATGCTGCAAAATAGAGTTAATTGCCTTAACTGTCGGATCGTCAGCGTCGCTACCAACTGCATAAGAATCGAAATGATCTGATTTAACAGTTTTCTCTTTAAGCACACGTCCTGGTACGCCAACAACCGTTTTGTCTGCTTCAATAGACTTAACCACCACAGAATTTGAGCCGACACGCACATTATCACCTAAAGTGATTGGGCCTAGAATTTTCGCACCCGCGCCAATCACCACATTATTACCCAACGTCGGATGACGTTTACCTTTTTGCCAAGTGGTGCCACCAAGGGTTACGCCGTGATATAGGGTTACATCATTACCAATTTCAGCGGTTTCGCCAATCACTACACCCATACCATGGTCAATAAAAAACCGACGACCAATGGTTGCGCCTGGGTGAATTTCAATACCAGTGAACCAACGTGACAACATAGATATAAAACGCGCAAGCCATTTGAGTTTTAACAACCACAGACGATGCGTCAGACGATAAAACAGCATGGCCTGCACGCCAGAATAGCAAGTAATTATCTCAAAGGTGTTTCTAGCAGCAGGATCACGCTCAAAAACACTTTGAATATCTTCAATAAATCTCATGACGAAATTATATCATAGCTGACTATTTAACTTTAAAAAGCACAAGGTGTAATTAGGTCAATAGTTAATTGAAGCCTTAAAACGCTTGTAGTTCCATAAATACTGCTCAGGCTTGGTTAAAACAAGTTCTTCAATAACTTGATTCATTAGCTTCACATCGTCTTCAATTTTTCCTGAATCAGACAAGATGTTAACCGCTTTAAAGTTTAATTCATAACCTTGACCTTTGGGCAGTCTGAGTGCCCAAGTAAGTACAACTTTGGCTTTGTTTTTTCTGGCCAATTTAGCTAATAATGTCATGGTTCTGGCATTGGTATCAAAAAATGGCATAATGACCCCGCCCTCTTCACCAGGGTCTTGATCGGGCAAAATACCTATTATTTCTTGATTTTTAATAGCACGCTGTAATTGAATAACGCCTTTTTTATCAGCTGTCGCCATGGATAAATCACCCTGCTGCCGATTGGCAATGAGTAGTTTTTCTTGCGAAGATTTCTTTAGTGGCTTGTATAAAAAAGTTGTTGGTTTAAGTAAAGAGACGACACGCCCAGTAATTTCCCAACAGCCAAAATGTGGCACCAACAATATCACTGGCTGATTAGAATCTAATTGCTCAATACTAATAGTCTTGGTAATTTTGGCTTGGTTTTCTTTAAAACTCTTTAGCCAAATATAGCCAGTTTCACTCAAGCCTTTGCCTGTTTCTATTAAAGATTTTTTAACTAGTAGCGCACGATCTTTTTCATTCATTTGTGAAAAACAAGCATTAATATTTTTTTCAACTACCTGTTTTGAATCACTATTAGTAAGATGCAAATAATAACCAATAAGCGAACCAATCCAATGATTTACTCTTAACGGCATCATGGAAAAAAAACGCAAGATAAGCTTAATCATTAACTTCATCCAATAGCGGTCGCATCGCACTCAATAGATTTTTATACAAATTGGGTGTACGCTTTTCTTCAGCTAGCAGCCACTGCTTAAAATGATCTCGCTCAGTAGGCATGGTAAAGCAAGCTGGGCATGAATCAGCAATCACTGGCAGTTTTATCGATTGGGCAAAATCTGCTAATTGACGCTCACGCACATAAGCCATCGGACGAATGATACGCAAGTCTTTACTATCATTAATGTAATGCGCTTTCATGGTTTGAATCTTACCATTATGACACATACTCATCATTAAACTTTCACTTAAATCATCCAGGTGCTGACCTAAGGCCAAAACGTTGTAACCTTCTCGCCTAGCCACTTTATACATTAGACCACGCTTAATGCGCGCGCAAAAAGAACAGTAAGAATCCCCTTTCATACTCTCTTTAGCTTGCTCAAGAATAGGAAACTCTTCAAAAAAATAAGGCGTGTCAAATTGCTTAAAAAATACCTCCAAGGCCTGCGGCTCAAACCCTTCAACTTGTGGATCAATGGTTACTACGCCCAAGTCAAAATGAATGGGTGCATGACGCTGAAAGTGCCTAAGCAAATGAAATAAACTTAAAGAATCCTTGCCGCCAGAAACCGCTAATAAGATTTTATCACCTTCTTTAATCATGCCAAAATCACTAATGGCTCGCCCTACTGGCTTAACCAATAATTTAGGTAAAACTACTCTTGGTGTAGCCATTGTTTTTGCTGTTTGGTTGTCTGTTTATCCAAATTTGACTTAATGTTTAACCGACAAAACGTTGGTGTAATTTCACCAACTATGACTGGAATTTCTAACAATAGCTCATCACGCAGGATGCCAATTTTAATGAGCTCGCCTGGGTTAAATTTATTAATTTCAGCAACCAATGCTGACTCTTTTAGCTGCTGATGATTAATGCTAATAATTTTATCACCCACATACAATCCGGCGCGTTGAGCGCTAGTGTCACTCAATACTTGAATAATTTCACTATACTCACCCTGGGTTTTAATGGTGATGCCAAAATCAGCCAAATCTTTAGCGTAGCGGACAAATTTGCAATCAACCCCTACATAGTCAAAACTCGCCTGTAATGGTAATTCTTTGACACCATACAGATAATCATCAAAAAACGGTGTTAAATCGTCGTCAACAAGTTGATTAACAATGGTTTGAATGGTGTCATCTTCTAAGCCACACGCCCGGTAGTCTTGCCAAGCAACTCGCAACACATCATCTAACGTGTGTTTATCTTGGGTGCGCAGTCTAATTTCAATATCCAGTACAAAGGCCAGTAAAGCGCCTTTGGTATAGTAACTAACAATTGCATTGGGTGCATTCTCATTTTGCTGATAAAATTTTGTCCAAGCATCGTAGCTAGATTCAGCTAATGATTGATTCAATCGACCCTTGGATTTTTGCACTCGAGTAATGGTTTGTGCAAATAAATCCAGATATTGCTCAGGGGTTAACAGCTTGGTTCTTAGCAATGACAACTCATCGTAATAAGAAGTAAAACCTTCAAAAATCCAAAGCTGCTGCGTGTAATTTTCACGAGTTAAATCTAGCCGATGAAAGCTTGCTGGTTTAAGTGTTTTTACCCACCAGGCATGAAAATACTCATGAGAACACAAAGCCAAAAAACGCGTATAGTCTTTGTTAATAACACCCATACCAATAGCCGGCAACTCCTTTCGAGCACAAATCAAACTGGTGGAGTTTTTATGCTCCAGCCCACCATAACCACTGGTTCTAACTAACGTTAAAAACAAGTACTCATCAAAAGGAATATCGCCATTAAAAAAATCAATATGATGATTGCAAATAGTTTTAAGATCTTGCTTTAAGCGCGCAATATTCGCATTGTGCAAGCCAGTTAATGTCATTTGATGCTCAACACCTTTAACATCGAAATCGAATAAAGTGAAATCAGCCATCTCTACTGGATAGTCAATCAAATCTTGATGGTTATTAGCCACATAATGTAGTTTTGATTGTTCTTTCAAGCCCGTTGCATAAGACCACTCGCCTAATGTCTGCTCAGACGCCACAGGGGTAATAACAAGTTCACATGGCTCATTTTCATGCCCAAGCGGCAATAAAAACAAACTAGTACCATTAAAAAAACCACGCTCATTGGTTAAATAGGCACTACGAACTGATAAATCAAAAGCGTATACCTCGTAAGTTAACTTTAATTCATTCTCACAAGGATGTGTAATCCAATGGTTTTTATCCAGTTTTTTTATGGCAACTGGCTGGCCGCAACTCTGAGCACTAATACTAACAATATTTTTAGCAAAATCTCGAATTAAGTAACTTCCTGGAATCCAACTTGGCAATGAAAAAACTTGGCCTAATGGGTTTGGCCCTTCAATTTTTAGCTCAACTTCAAACAGGTGTGCATGTATATTTTTTACCGAAACTGTATAGTGAATTGCCATTACAATAATTGACCAATAACTGCTTTAAATTCAAGTACTGATTTTTGGTATCGTGTTGCTTCTTGTGCATAACTCAGATTAATATCATGAACATTGTTTTGAGCGGCAATCACAAAACTCATTGATGAGTTGCCCAGCTCATAGCGCCTTTTCTCTGCTAAAGCGCGCGCCTTGGCAATATTAATTCGAACTTGATAAGTGTCTAATAATTTAGCCAAATGTTGTTGTTTTTTATTCAAAACATTGGCTTTAACTGTTAGATCAATAAGCTCCTCTTTGGCACTTTCCCCAGCCTTTGAAAGCTTGATTTGTGTTTGTTCTAAAGCAGTTTTGGCTTTTGTGCCTCCAATTGGATAACTCAAGTCCAAACCCACATTCCAATCATTACTAGTACTGTCACTCAGCCCGAGTTTTAAATCAAGTTGTGCCTGGGTATTGCTCTGATCACTGAGTAATTGTCGGCGTAATTTATCTTGCTCTAGCGCTGATATTTGCATTTCTGTTGTATTGCGTTGTAGATAATCGTCAAGCTTTATTAACTTTGATGAATACAATTCATACAGATCAAAACCACTCGTAACAGCTCTAGATTTGACATTAAGTAGCGTTGATAATTCCACGACCAATAATTCCAATGCTTGTTCAGCCTGCAATTGCTTTTGCAGTGCCCGCTGATACGCATCTTCTTGTAACAGTACGTCAACACGATCTACAACAGATTGCTCAAATTTATCTTTAACCAAGGATAACTCTTGCTGAGCTAAGGTTAGGCGCTGAGTGGTTAAAGCTAATTGCCGCTGAGCGAAACTTAAGTCAACCAATTTAAACAACTGCTTAAGGATAAACTGTTCAGCTAATTGAGTGCGCTTAAGTCGATTAATCTCAATCTGAATAGTTGATAAATCAGTAGCTAACAAATCATTTACACCATTAGCACCTTTGAGCAGAGGCTGAGTGTAGCTTAACGATAATTTATCACTTGCTGTGCCATCACTCCAAACATTGTTAATACTAACATCGGCGCCACTATCAATTAAATTATGCGTCGCGGAAATACTAGCGCTTGATACTTGATTATTTGATGTATTGGCTGAATCAACTGAGCCAGTTAACACCCAATCTTGATTGGCAGTTGTGGCAACGTAATCTAGCTTTGAGGTTTGCTGATCAAAATTTTGTTGGGTAAAAAACGGGTGAACAATTTGCAAACGCTCAACAAATTCTGCTTGTGTCATTGCCACAGCGTTAACACTAAACAACAAAGCAAAACTAGCAGTTGAGAGTGTCTTCATTTGGGAATGGCTTTTTTAATTTCGTTAATAATAGCGTAAAGTTTTTTGCCTGTCGTGTCAATCACCACATCTGCCACTTCTTGGTACAAAGGTTCGCGCTTTTTAACCAGGTCTCGAATAGTTTGCTCACGATTTGTGGATTGTTCAAGTAGTGGACGAGATTTAGAGCGCGCTGTACGCATAACCAGCTGCTCAATGCTAGACGACAAATACACCACAAAACTATTACGCTTTAGCAGCTCTCTATTTTCTGGCTTGATAACAATACCGCCGCCAGTAGCGATCACAATATTTGGAATTTCACAAAGTTCAGCCAGCATGTTAATTTCACGCTGACGAAACCCCTCTTCCCCTTCAACATCAAAAATATGATCAATGGCCACACCAGTACGGGCAACAATTTCAAAATCTGAATCAAAAAAATCACGCTTTAAAACACAAGCTAGGCGACGACCAACCGAAGTTTTGCCTGAACCCATTGGCCCAACCAAAACAACATTAACCGACTTATTTTCCATATCTTAGCCTAACTCGTAGTTTGCACCGCAGTATGGGCATGAGCCCTTGCCTTGTTTGTCAAACTGAATATACACTTTGGGATGCATGTTCCATTTTTGTGTATCTTTTGGTGGACAATGGAATGGCAAGTCTTTAGCCTCAACAGTGGAATGACTAACATGTTTTTGCTGATACCCATCAACTGAATCGATCATTTACACAATCCTTTTGCAATCCAAGATTTGTATTGCTCATTGCGACCATAAACACAGTCAAAATAAAGCGTTTGCAATACTTCAGTAACAGGGCCGCGTGTACCATTGCCAATGGTGCGATTATCCAATTCACGAATTGGGGTTACCTCGGCAGCTGTTCCGGTAAAGAATGCTTCATCAGCACAGTACACTTCGTCGCGAGTAATGCGCTTTTCAACTACTTTATAACCTAAATCAGTTGCCAATTTAAAAATTGTATCACGAGTAATACCCGCTAAAGCAGAGGTTAAATCTGGCGTGTAAATAACGCCATCACGAACAATGAAGAAGTTTTCACCACTACCTTCTGCAACAAAACCATCAACATCCAATAATAACGCTTCATCATAACCATCAGTCAAAGCCTCTTGTAGGGCTAACATTGAGTTAATGTAATTACCATTTGCCTTAGCCTTGGTCATGGCAATATTAACGTGATGACGGGTATAGCTTGAAGTCTTGATACGAATACCATTTTTCATATTATCTTCACCTAAATACGCACCCCATTCCCACGCAGCAATAATTGTATGCACCTTAAGTGAATCTGCACGTAAACCCATTCCTTCTGAACCGTAAAAACACATTGGACGAATGTAGGCGCTGTTTAGATTATTTTTGGCAACTGCGTCTTTTTGCGCTTGGTTGATTTCATCTTTTGAATAGCCAATATCCATATTCATAATTTTGGCTGAATTAAACAAGCGATCAGTGTGCTCTTCAATTCTAAAAATGGCTGGACCGTTATCTGTTTCGTAAGCGCGAACACCTTCAAACACGCCCATGCCATAATGTAGTGTGTGTGTTAATACATGAACCTTGGCATCGCGCCAATCAACCCACTCGCCATCAAACCAAATCAATCCATCTCTATCGTCAAATCCTGGCATTTTTATTCCTTGTCTAAATTAAAAGCACTGTGCAAAGAGCGCACCGCTAATTCTAAATATTTTTCATCAATCACCACTGAAATTTTAATTTCACTGGTTGAAATCATCTGAATGTTAATCGCTTCATTGTGCAGCACCTCAAACATTTGCGCAGCAATACCTGCGTGAGAACGCATGCCAATGCCCACCAACGACACCTTAACCACCTTATCATCACTCTGTACAGAAATAGCATCCAACTCATCACACACTGTTTGCAAAATGGCTTGAGCCTGATCAAAATCATTGCGATGCACAGTAAAGGCAAAATTCGTCAAGCCTTCACGCGCCGAAACACTCTGCACAATCATGTCAACTTCAATATTGGCATCACTGATATTTTTCAAAATTTTAAAGGCAATACCCGGCTTATCTGGCACACCAATCAAACTTAATTTTGCCTCATCTTTATTATGCGCAATGCCTGAAATAACAGCTTGTTCCATAATGTTTTCCTCACTAGTAATTAGTGTGCCTACTGGGTTGTCAATCATGGATGACAACACCCTTAACGGCACTTTGTATTTTGATGCAAACTCAACCGAGCGGATTTGCAACACTTTAGAGCCAAGCGATGCCATCTCCAGCATTTCCTCATAACTCACGGTATTCATTTTTCTGGCATTCGGTTCAATGCGTGGATCTGTGGTGTACACACCATCCACATCCGTGTAAATCTGACACTCGTCTGCTTTAAGCGCTGCAGCTAATGCTACCGCTGTGGTATCTGAACCACCACGACCTAGCGTGGTAATATGCCCTTGCTCATCCACACCTTGAAAACCTGCAACAATCACCACTTTGCCTGAGTTTAGACTCTCATGAATACGATGATCATCGATAGACTTAATACGTGCCTTGCCATGCTCTGAGTCTGTCACAATGCGCACTTGCGAACCCAGGTATGAAATTGCATCGCAACCAATTTGTTGTAGAGCCATGGCTAATAGTGAAATAGTTACCTGTTCACCCGTAGTTAACAGCATATCCATTTCACGCAGTGATGGCATCGCTTGAACTTCTTGTGCTAAAGCGGTCATTCGATTGGTTTCACCACTCATAGCAGAAACACTCACTACCAGCTGATCACCACCTTGTGCATAGGCTTTAATTTTCTGTGCAACCGCCTGAATTCGTTCAACCGAACCCACCGATGTTCCACCATATTTTTGTACAATTAGCGCCATTAAACTATCTATAAATCAATAATCTCAAAATTATACCTCTATCCCCTTGGACTGCCTTTCTATTTTGGTATTATAGGCCTTGCCTATAATACTTATTCAAAAATCAAATCCAAATCAATATCTTTAATAATTAGACCTTTATTTTCTCCAAACACTTTAGATGTGTTTTTAGAAAAAATATTGTATTCTTGAACTGAGCCTATTTCAGAAATTACACTTTTAATCTCTTTTTTGTTGCAAATAGACTCACCCAATTCCGTACCTAAATATTCAAAAATACTAGACTTAACCAAATTAGATTTAGGATTGATATGATGATGAATGTAATTTAAGTTTACATATACAGATAACACTGGCAATCCAAACTCACCATCAATCATATTAGCTTTAAATTTTCCCTGAAACAACGAACCAGATCTTTTATATTTTTGATTGAAATACATCGTGTAACTAGTTCCCAGCTTTTGCATAAACCTAGAAATACCATCTTCTGACTCTTGTTTTAATACTAAATGAAAGTGATTTGGCAGCAGACAATAAGAAACAATAGATACCAATGCACCTGCATCTTCATCTTTTGCCACCCTCCCTTGGCCTTTATATCTATTGTTATTGATACTAGGGTTTGTACCATCTTTGTTTAAATCAATCAGCCTTTTAAAAAAATAATAAAGATCCTCTTGTGATTCAAATATATTTCGCTTATCCACACCCCTGTTAAAAACATGGTAGTAATTATCTTCGTTAAACTGTATTTTTCTAATTGACATTTTTTATCTATTTTATAAGTATTATAGGCCTTGCCTATAATATCACAATTCAAAAAAAAGACTTGCATAAAACAAGCCTTTGTAAAATAAGTATTATAGGCCTTGCCTATAATACAATTTATTTTTTGGTACCGAACACGTACTTCGGTTTGAAGACATAAACCAATAATGGAATGATTGTTAGTGCAATCACCACATCAATAATCAACGCTTCAGAGATGAAAATTCCAAGTGCCCACGTATTAGCTAGCTGAGTCATCAATAGTGGAATGAAGCTTGCAAGCAACACGATGATTGATGCAAATACCGCAGCACCCGTTGTTTCTAATGTGTTACGCACCGATTCAACCCATTTTCCACCTGTATTGGCCATTTCCTCTTTTAAGCGTGAGATCATGTAAATGCCGTAGTCGACACCCAGGCCCATTGCGATTGACAATGACACCAACGTTGCAAAGTGCAAATTACCTGACCAGTTTTCAACACTGGTAAAGTATGCACCCAGTCCATACTGGGCAAATAGCGTTACTAGTAGTGTTGAGGTTAAAATCGCTGCTACCAAAGGCGAGCCAAAGATAAGTGCTGCAATAATAAAGATTGCTAGTGCTGTAACCAATGGAGACTTAATGTATTCAACTTCAGCTACGTCATGCGTTGCTTCGGTTGCACCTAAGAAACCACCTACAGCTACGGTATCTGTACCGCTATCTTCAATCTGAACCGTCTTGCCACTTTCAGGCATATGCACTACATCACCTGATTTAAAGCCCCAAGTAACTAAATCAAACCCTGGCTCATCTTTATTATCTTTAAACCATTGCTGAATATCTTTAACTGTTTGATGCGTTTTAACCGGATCCATGGTATTCACAAAACCCATAATCACACCTTCATTCCAGCCTTTAGCCACAAACGAATCCAAGTCACCTGCATTTGTATTTGCTTCCAACAAGCCGTTAAAACCAGTCACAATTTCATTTGCATCTGGCACCCACTCAGGATCTTCCGGATCACCATACACATCCATATTAGCATTAATAAATGCTTCATTTGGCACATGGAAATACTTAAGATCCGGTTCTTGCCCTTCTGGTGTCATCATCAGCATGTTTACAATTTTCATAAACTGAATATACGAACCAGTAAAGCCAATATTTGGATGCGCTCTCATCCAGTCTTCTGTCTTTTCAATTGCCGCTTGAACTTCAGCATTATTGAAAGCACCTTGTGGATCATCTTCATCCTCATCCCAACAAGGCGTACCCGGCGCTTGCGAGCCATCATACTCACACGCAGGCAACATTGGGAAATGCTCAGCCTTACCTTTAATAGGAATGTTTACTGAAATCACACCCGGCATTACCTCGCCCAAGCGACGCAGGTCAATGTTTGCATCCGAATCATACTTAAATGCTGCACGCGAATAGTTAATGCCCACTTCCACACCTGGCATCGCAGAGCCTTCTGTCGGGCTTAGCACTTTAGTTTGCACCGTGCTCCAAGCCACCAATGCTAGAATCATGCCAATTGGGATGATTTTCATCTTGCCAGTGATAACACTAGTCAATGTATTAGCCATGCCTTTTTCAAAGGCCGAAGCTTCTGTCATCGATGCATCTTGCTTAATATCTTTACCTGGGAACATCGCCATTAAAATCGGCGCAATGGTTGTGGTGGTAATTAGAATGGTCAACATGCCAAACATGCCAAAATACGCATAAGCTTTGTAGAATGAAATATCCACAAATGACAAAGTAAAGAAGCCCACCATATCCGTTACAATCGCCAGCGTTGCAGGAATAATGGTGGTGGCAATAGCTTTCTCTGCAGCGCTCATTGGCAATCTACCCGCGCCACTATGCAGCTCACTTTGATAACGCCTAACCACTTGCACCGCGTGCCCTGTGCCAATAGCGAGTAACAACATTGGCGTTAACACCATCATGGTTGTTAGCTTATAAGCAGTAAAGCCCATTAAGCCTAGAGTAATAATAATGGTTGAAACCACGCCAATTAGTGGAAATACCGATCCTCTCCAACCTTTATTGAGATACCAAAGCATACCCACAACAATCAAGAATGAAATCGCAAACAACCACCACTTCTGCACTAAGTCATACAACATAAAGGCCAAGAAGTACGGCTCGCCCGCAATACGCACTTCTACTCGATCGCCATGCTCTGCCTTAATAGCGTCAACCAACGCAATGGTTGAAGATACCCATGGTAAGTAATCAGTTTTAACCGTGTCAGCGTAGTCACCCACAATAAAGAAACCTTTGGCACTACACACCTCATCATCAAACCAACCCTCTTGGGCAAACTCACAACGCGTTCCATCTGCTTTTTGCTTAAGCATTAGCATTGGTGCTAATACTGGGTTGGTTTCAATACCTTTCTTGAGGTGTGCTAGTTGTTTATCAGCGACTTGCTTATCCGTGGTGTTAATACCAGCTACCGGAATTAAGCGCTCAAACTTAAGGCCACCATCTTCACTCGTACCCATATACTTAATCTTTTGCGCCGCAATATCCATAAAGTTAGATGGACGTGCATGATCCAGTGCCACCATGTCATTATGAGCCTTTTGTACCATGTTAACAAACCAAGGCTGATAAATATCACTGCTTGTTTCCCACTTTCCATTTGCACTTTCACAAATGGCTTGTGTCATCTTGGCCGGGGCCGACTCATGAATACGCAAACCCGTTTGTGGATCAAAACGTACAATTTCATCTGCATCAGCATAAGGATCATTACCACCCACACACTCTTTTAAAACAAAACCCACCACCATAATATTACCAAAGCCAAATTTCTGCTCACCATAAGCATTGGTAGCTACATAGCGATTAGTTTCTGGCAATAAAGTATCCGGGTCATTACGAATATCTAAAAACTGTACAAAGTAGCCCATAAACAGCGTAAATGCCGCCATTAAAGCTAAGATAACTTTACGGTTGGCTATTACAAATGCAGCGTACTTAGATGCAAAATTATTCATGATTATCTCTCTCCTAAAGGATGAATATTTTTTAAAATTTAAAAACAAAAGCAAAGAAAAAGCAATGCCTTTGGTTTTAGATCTTTAAAATAGTTTGTTTATGACTATATTATTAAGTTCTAATTTTGATTAAAGATAGAAAAAAGGCCTGAGATATCCCAGGCCTTTTAATCCAAAGTATTATAGGCCTTGCCTATAATACTAGTTAAATAATCTTAGAAAGAGTACTTAACACCCACTTGGATATTAGATGATTTTTCTAACTGACCAAACTGAGTATTTGCATCACCCCAGTATTTGTTGTACTCAACCGTTGCTTGAGTATCGTCGTCAATTGAGAATTCAGCATCTAAACGATTCCACTTGCCGCCATTTTCTTCAAACATAAAAATGTTGTTCCATCTATGTTCGCCTGATGCACCAAATGGCTTAGAGAAGAATAGAGAATAAAACTCTTTGTTTTCCTCAGCTTTGTTGAAGCCATTGCTCATATGCATACTGGCAAAATCACCCGTATAGATGCCACAATTTTCCCCTTTTCCTGC
>NZ_JAQRMS010000027.1 GCF_028599055.1 Candidatus Thioglobus sp. | reverse complement strand
AAAAGTAAAAGTAACTAAAGTCGGCGATATAACAGGTGGTATAGATTACACGGGCGAAGGGCTTGAACCTGAGCAGTGCGCTGATGACAAAGAAACCGAAATAAAAGTTAGTATAGATTGGAGCAATAACACTTTAAATGACTATAGTTTTCCAACTGAGGGCAACAAGAATAATCTTGGCCTTGATGTAGCCTTTGCTGGTTTTAAGTACTATAAATTGGATGCTTCGCATAAGAGTTACCATCCATTAAGCAAAAATTTAACACTAAACCTTAAGGGCACCATTGGTCTTGGGCAAGGTTATGGCGGCAAAGAATTACCGTTTTTTAAACGCTATTATGGGGGTGGTAGTTCATCAGTGCGTGGTTTTGATTTTAACTCTCTTGGTGTAAAATACACAGATACTGACATTGCCAAAGGTGGTGAGTTATCCATACTCATGAGTGCCTCTGTTATTTCTCCGCTGACCTTTATGAAAGACAGTAAAAATATGCGACTAAGTGCATTTATTGATGCTGGATCGGTTGAAGAAAAAGCCTCCAACTTAAGCTTTGATGAAATTCGTATGTCAACTGGTGTGGCATTTTCATGGTTAACACCAGTTGGCCCGCTTGGAATTTATGCTGCTACACCGCTAATTAAGAAGACAGATGACAAAACCAAAACGGTTGAATTTACACTGGGCACAAGTTTTTAATTATATGAATACAGTTATTACATAATGCGCACCCTGGGGGAGATTGCAATACTGATTGATGCTGAATTAATTGGCGATGCAAACTATCAAATTTTAGGCTTGGCTAGCATTGATCAAGCGCAAGCTGACCAATTAAGCTATGTGGCGAGTAACAAATATTCAAACCAATTAGACAATACCCAAGCTGGTGCAGTGATTATTAACAAGTCTTTGAAGGATTCCCGCCCTGCCAATGCACTTATTGTTAAAGATGCACCTGTGGCATTTGCAAAATTATCGCAACATTTCAGACCGGAAAATTCACTCATGATCGGTATTCATCCGAGTGTGACTATGGGTAAAAATGTTCAGATTGGTGATAACTGTACTATCGGTGTAAATGTTGTACTTGAAGATGAAGTTATTATTGGTAACAACGTCACGATTGGCGCCAATAGTGTCATTCATCATCAGTGTCAAGTTGGCAATGATGTGGTGATTGATTCTGGCGTTGTTATCGGCTCGGAAGGTTTTGGTAATGCTAGGGATAATCAGCAGCATTGGCACGCAATTGCTCATTTGGGCAGGGTTATTATTAACAATCAGGTAACTATTGGTGCTAACACCGCCATTGATCGAGGTACACTGGGTGATACAATTATTCATAATGGTGTTCGCCTGGATAATCTTATCCATATTGCTCACAATGTTATTATTGGTGAAGATACTGCCATTGCAGCTTGCAGCGGTATTGCAGGCAGTACTAAAATTGGCGAGCGCTGCATGATTGGTGGCATGGTTGGTATTGTTGGCCATCTTAATATTTGTGATGACGTTATTATCAACGCCAAAAGCACAGTTGACAAAAACATTAATAGTGCCGGCATGTATACTGGCATCATGCCGCTCATGCCTCATAAAAAATGGCAGATTGTTGGCGTTTGGTTAACAAAACTTGATAAAATCACAAAATATTTAAACATCAAACTTAACTACTTAAAAGGAAAATAACCATGGAAATGAACATTCAAGACGTTAAGAATTACCTACCGCATCGCTACCCATTCTTACTGGTTGACCGCGTACTTGAATTGGAAGTAGGTAAGTCACTGGTTGCCTTAAAAAATGTAACGGTTAACGAGCCTCAGTTTACAGGTCATTTTCCTGCACAGCCAATCATGCCGGGTGTTTTAATTGTTGAAGCTCTAGCTCAAGCTACTGGCATATTGGCGTTTAAATCAGAAGTGGGCAAGCCAATTGATGGGCAAATTTACATGTTGGTTGGTGTTGACAAGGTGCGATTTAAACGCATGGTTGAGCCAGGTGATCAGCTTCGATTAGAGGTTGAGGTGATGACAGTTAAACGCGGTATTTGGAAGTTCAAATGTCAAGCAACCGTTGACGGTAAAGTGGTGTCCACAGCAGAGCTAATGTGCACTCAAAAAGCTGCTGATTAGTCAATTAACCAATAATTCTTGAGGAGAATAACATGGCGATAGATCCAAGTGCAATTGTAGACCCGAGTGCCAAGGTTCATAAAAATGCTGAAATTTGCGCTTATGCGATTATTGGTGCTAATGTTGAAATTGGCTCAGGCACAATTGTTGAATCGCATGCTGTGATTCAAGGGCCGACTAAAATTGGCAAAAACAACCATATTTATTCGTTCGCTTCAATTGGTGGCGACCCTCAAGATATCACTTATGAAGAAGGTCAAGAGTCCAACTTAGTCATTGGTGATGAAAATCTTATTAGAGAATTTTGCACCATTAATCGTGGCACAGAAAAAGAAAAATCATTAACTCGAGTTGGTTCTAACAATATGCTTATGGCGTATGTTCATATCGCACACGATTGTCAAATTGGTGATCATGTCATTATGTCCAATAATGCTTCGTTAGCAGGCCATGTTCGTGTACATGACTGGGCAATTTTGGGTGGCTTTACACTGGTTAAACAATTTTGCATGATTGGCATCCACACCTACATTGGTATGGGTTGTCACGTAAATAAAGATATTCCAGCTTATATGGTAGCCTCCGGCACCCAAACGCGCGTTCGCAGTATTAATGCCGAAGGTATGCGTCGACGCGGATTCTCATCGAGTTCCATTGCCTCTATTAAGCGCGCCTTTAAAGTGGTTTACAGAGAGTCTACTGGTCGACTACTTGACCAGATGCTTAGTGAACTTGAAGCTTCAGAAGCTGACAGCCCCGAGGTGATGCAATTTGTTAATTGTATTCGTGGCTCAAAAGTAGGCATTATGCGTGGCCCAGTTGAGGAATAACACGCCGCCAATTTATGGATAAATCCTTTTTAAAGTCAAGCGGTGTTGTTACTGCCATGACTTTTTTGTCACGCATTTTAGGCTTGGTGCGTGATTTTTTTATAGCAAAATATTTTGGTGCAAATGGCCTAACCGATGCATTTTTAGTAGCCTTTCGCATTCCAAACTTCTTAAGGCGATTATTTGGTGAAGGCGCTTTCTCTCAAGCTTTTATCCCTATTCTAGCAGATGCCAAAGTTAATCAATCTGAGCAAGAGGTGCAACGTGTCATTAACCACATAGGCACTAAATTCTTAAAAATACTCATTATTATTACTGTAATTGCCGTGGTTGCAGCGCCAGTGATCATTTTCATGTTTGCTTGGGGTTTTTATTTTAGTGAGGATTTAACTAAATTTAATTTAGCATCAGACATGCTAAGAATTACTTTTCCTTACCTATTGTTAATTTCCTTGGTGGCCTTTTCTGGCAGTATTTTAAATACTTATGATCAATTTGCTGTGCCAGCATTTACCCCAGTACTACTCAACCTGAGTATGATTTTATCAAGCATCTATTTATCGCAGTACTTAGATGAGCCAATTATGGCGTTAGCTTGGGGCGTGTTAATTGGTGGCGTTTTACAGTTATTATTTCAAATTCCTTTTTTGCTTAAAATTAACAAACTACCCAAATTCACCAAGGGTGATCACCAATCGGTAAAAACACTTAAAAAACGCATGCTTCCAGCATTATTCGGCGTTTCTGTTTCTCAAATTAATCTATTGATTGATACCATGATTGCCTCAGTTTTAGTTAGTGGTAGCGTTTCTTGGCTGTACTATTCAGATCGTTTGCTTGAGCTACCTTTAGCGCTTATTGGTATTGCACTAGCTACTGTAGCATTGGCTAAGTTGAGCGTGCATTACGCCAATAAAGACACTCAGCAGTTTACTCGAACGATTGATTATGCGTTAAAGCTAGGGTTGATTTTAGGCTTGCCTGCTTGTGCAGGGTTGGTTTTACTGGCCGAACCTTTGATTATTACGCTATTCCAGTATGATGCTTTTAGTGTTTTCGCTGCTCAGCAATCAGCCTTAAGTTTAATGGCATACGGATCTGGTCTTGTGGCCTTTATTACTGTAAAGATTTTAGCCCCTGTTTTTTTATCTCGTGGCGACACCAAGACACCGGTAAAAGCAGGCATTATCGCCATGCTTTCAAATGTTATCTTAAATGTTGTATTAGGCTATTACTATGATCATGTTGGCTTAGCAGTTGCCACATCACTCTCTGCACTAATTAATGCTTCTGTGCTTTATTTTTATTTAGCCAAGCAAAAAATCTTTCATTTTTCTAATGATTTAATAAAAATGTTTTTTAAAGTTTGTTTGGCAAGCTTTATAATGAGCATCTTTATTTTGAACTTTGATCAAGTTAATAGTGTCTATTTAGCAGCTGATGCTCTCTCGCGTATATCGATGCTAGGTGTCACTATCTCTTTGTCAGTGTTTGTTTATTTTTTAAGTCTAAAATTACTAGGCATTAACCTGAGAAAACTATGAATACCGTCCACTGTGTTAAATTAAACGAAGAACTTGAGGCACTTGAGCGTGCACCCTATCCTGGTGAATTAGGGCAAAGGATATTGGCCAATGTGTCAAAACAAGGTTGGCAACAGTGGCTTGATCATCAAACCATGATTATTAATGAAAATAATTTAAGCATGATGGATGCTAATGCACAAAAATACCTAAAAGAACAAATGGATAAATTTTTCTTTTCTGCAGAAGGTGCTGACGATATTAAAGGTTACACGCCTCAACCATAATGGCTAATTTATTTATTGTGGCCGCCCCCTCAGGATGTGGCAAAACCTCATTGGTTAAGGCGCTTATTGAGCAAACGCAAAACTTATGTGTATCTGTATCACACACAACGCGCAATGCGCGCCCTGGTGAAGTGCATGGCAAAAATTACTTCTTTGTCTCAAAAGATGAGTTTGATCAAATTAACCGAGACAATGGCTTTATTGAATCTGCACAAGTCTTTGATAATTACTATGGCAGTGCCAAGCAAACTGTTAGAGATTTACTCGCAACAGGTACTGACGTTATTTTGGAAATTGACTGGCAAGGCGCTAGACAAGTCAAAAAAAGCTTTGGTGATGCCATTGGTATTTTCATCTTGCCACCATCAGAATCTGCGCTACGCGAACGCTTAACGGGCCGTGGTCAAGATGATGAGAGTATTATTAATAGACGCATGCAAGACGCGGTAAGTGAAATGCAGCATTACAATGAATTTGACTATTTAGTGATTAACGATGACTTTGACACGGCATTGGGCGAGCTATCGAGTATCATTCATTCACAGCGGTTATTGTTGTCGCAACAATCAGTTAAACATCAATCCTTGCTTAACGCTTTGATTTAACCTATAATATTAATCCTTAATAATATTCACTAGTTACTATATTTTAATGAGTACAGAGTTTGCACTACCAGCAACGAGCACAGCTGGCGCTTTAGGTGTTCAAAAATACCCTCCAATTCTTACTGCTGAAGAAGAGCATGAGCTTGCTATACAGTTGTATGAACAGCATGACTTAAGTGCTGCTAGAAAATTAGTGCTATCACATATGCGCTTTGTTGCTTTCATTGCGCACGGTTACAAAGGCTACGGCCTAGAGCAAGCGGATCTAATTCAAGAAGGTACCATTGGATTAATGAAAGCAGTTAAACGCTTTAATCCACATAAAAATGTGCGCTTAGCATCATTTGCGGTTTACTGGATTCGCGCAGAAATCCATGAATTTATCTTCAAGAATTGGAAAATTGTTAAAGTGGCAACCACTAAGGCGCAGCGTAAGCTATTCTTCAAATTAAAGAAAGCCAAAGCGCAGATTTACAACTCACTCAACAATGATCAAGCAGATCAAATTGCTCAAGATTTAGGGGTTCGACGCAAAGATGTATTGGAGATGGAGTCTCGTTTGCAATTTAATGATGTTGCCTTTGAAAATACTGATGATGAAGATTCAAATGCGCCTGAGCAATATTTAACCAGTGAAAACACTCAAACGCCTGAGCAATTGCTTTTAACTGACGATTCTCAAAAAAATCAACAGCAGAAGCTTTATCAAGCCTTGTCATTACTCGATGAAAGAAGCCTGGATATCTTGCAATCTAGATATCTACAAGAGCAAAAAACCACTTTGCATACACTGGCAGACAAATACGGCGTTTCTGCAGAGCGTGTTCGCCAACTTGAAAATAAAGCCATGCAAAAACTTAAATTAAGCCTGGAAACTGCCGAGCTTTAATATTTTTTTGTTAAATTAATTCGCTTTTAAAAGCCTCGTTTTTACGGGGTTTTTTTTGGTATGATACTTGCCAGATATATTCTTGGGTTAGTGGCATATGAGTGATTACGATTCTTCCTCGATTGAGGTTTTAACTGGGCTTGAACCAGTGCGCAAACGCCCTGGCATGTACACTGAAACCGAACGACCTAATCATTTAGCGCAAGAAGTTATTGATAATAGTGTTGATGAGGCAGTTGCTGGCCATGCTAATAAAATCAATGTTGTACTCTACAAAGATGGGTCGCTATCGGTTGAAGATAATGGTCGAGGTATGCCGGTTGATATTCACGAAGGTGAAGGTCAATCTGGTGTCGAGGTGATTCTAACCAAACTTCATGCAGGTGGTAAATTCTCTAATGACTCTTACCAGTTTTCAGGTGGCCTACATGGCGTAGGTATCTCTGTGGTTAACGCCCTATCCACCTCGGTAGAAATTTGGATTAAACGCGATGCCAAAGAGCATTACATCACTTTTGCAGATGGATTTAAAAAAACCGAGCTCGAAGTAATCGGAACCGTTGGCAAGCGCAATACAGGTACCAAAGTTAAGTTTACGCCAGATGCTCAATTTTTTGATACGGTCAAATTTTCAGCAACTAAATTACGTCACAACCTGCGCTCTAAAGCTGTACTGTGCCCAGGTCTTGAGGTTAATTTTCACAATGAAATTGACGATACTACAGATAAGTGGCTCTACCAAGAAGGCTTAAAAGATTACCTTTCAATGGCGCTAGATGGGCTTGATTGCCTGCCTGAAAAACCTTTTGTGGTCGATTTTGCATCGGACGAACAACAACTCAACTGCTCACTTGCATGGACTCAATATAACACCAATGTTGTGGCTGAAAGCTATGTTAATCTGATTCCAACCATCGGTGGTGGTACGCATGTTAATGGATTGCGCTCAGGTCTCACTGATGCCCTAAAAGAATTTTGTGAATTTAGAGATCTAATTCCAAAAAACATCAAACTAACCCCTGATGATGTCTGGCAGAAAATTTCGTATGTATTATCCATTAAAATCCTAGACCCACAGTTTTCTGGTCAGACCAAAGAAAGGCTGTCTTCTAGAGAGTGTGCTGGATTCGTGACTAACGTCGTTAAAGATGCCTTTAGCTTGTGGCTTAACCAGCATACTGACATTGCTGAACAAATTGCCCAACTAGCTATTTCTAATGCACAGGCACGACTTAAAACCAACAAGAAAGTGGTTCGCAAGAAAATTGTTAGCGGCCCCGCCCTTCCTGGAAAACTCTCAGATTGCACCAGTACCGATCTGTCGCAAACTGAAGTGTTTTTGGTTGAGGGAGACTCTGCTGGTGGCTCTGCCAAACAAGCTAGAGACAAAGAATACCAAGCAATCTTGCCGCTTAGAGGTAAGATTTTAAACACTTGGGAGGTTGATTCTGAGCAAGTATTGGCCAGCAACGAAATTCATGATATTAGTGTTGCTATTGGTTTAGAGCCCAATAGTGAAGACATGTCAGGCTTGAGATACGGAAAAATCTGTATTCTTGCCGATGCTGACTCCGATGGTGCGCATATTGCCACCTTGATTTGCACATTATTTGTCAAGCATTTTCCACGATTGGTTAAAGAGGGGCATATTTATGTCGCTATGCCGCCACTCTATCGAATTGATGCAGGCAAGCAAGTTTATTACGCCTTAGATGATGGTGAGCGAGATAGTATTATTCGTAAAATTGAAAACGACAATAAACGCGTTAAAATTCAAGTTCAGCGTTTCAAAGGCTTGGGAGAAATGAATCCGGCTCAATTACGAGAGACCACCATGCTGCCTGATACACGACGGTTAATCCAACTAACCTTAGACAACCCACTTCAAGTTGATCAAACCATGGACATGTTGCTGAGTAAAAAACGTGCCAGTGATCGCAAAAAATGGCTAGAAGAAAAAGGTAATTTGGCTAATGTCTAGTTCAAAAAAAGCAGTTGTATTGTTATCAGGCGGTTTAGACTCAACAACAACACTAGCCATTGCAAAATCCAAGGGGTTTGACTGTTATGCACTTAGTTTTGACTATGGTCAAAAACAGAAATCTGAGCTAAACGCTGCCGCCAATATTGCCACCCAGTTTGACGCCAAAGAGCATCGAATTATGAAAATATCACTATCAGATATTGGTGGCTCTGCACTCACAGATGACGCTATTGCAGTGCCTGATTTTGTGCAAAGCGACGAGATACCTGTTACCTACGTCCCTGCTCGTAACACTATTTTCCTATCCTACGCACTAGCTTGGGCTGAAGTACTGGATTGTCAAGATATTTTTATCGGAGTTAATGCACTTGATTATTCAGGTTATCCGGATTGTCGTCAAACCTATATCGATGCATTTGAAACAATGGCCAATTTGGCCACTAAGCAAGGTGTTGAAGGTCATAAAACCAGCATACACACCCCGTTAATTCAACTTAATAAAGCTCAAATTATTCAACAAGGGCTGTTATTAGGGGTTGATTATTCCAAAACCACCACCTGTTATCAGGCCAATGAACAAGGAGAGGCTTGTGGTGTGTGTGACGCTTGTGAATATCGAAAACTTGGCTTTATTGAAGCAGGGATCGACGATCCTACACGCTATCAAAATTAATTCTATTTTTTTGCAATTTAGGCTTGTTTTATAGCCAATAAAAGATAAAATAATAACTTTATTAAATCAAACAGGAAGTAACAAATGAGCATTGAGGAAAGAGTAAAGAAAGTTGTATCTGAGCAATTAGACGTAAGTGGTGACATCGATAACAACGCTTCATTCATTGACGATTTAGGTGCAGACTCTCTAGATACTGTTGAATTAGTAATGTCTCTTGAAGAAGAGTTTGACTGTGAAATCCCTGATGATCAAGCAGAAAACATTACAACTGTTCAACAAGCGATTGACTACGTTAATAACAATTTGTAACTTCCGTTTAGTTAGCTAAACAATAAGGCGCTTTCTTCAATGAATTAAGCGCCTTTTTTAATTTTTAAGAGTATCAATTATGAGCAAAAGAAGAGTTGTTATTACTGGCATGGGCATTGTTTCTCCCGTAGGAAATTCCATTGAAGAATCTTGGAAAAATATCTTAGCTGGTCAATCTGGCATTAACACCTTAACCAATATTGAAACTGAAGGTCAGTCAGTCACTTTTGGTGGCTCTGTTAAAGATTTTGATATTACAGATTACCTAAAGCCTAAAGATGCCAAAAAAATGGATACTTTTATTCATTACGGCATGGCTGCTGGCATTCAGGCCTTTGAGGACTCTGGCATTGAAGTGACTGACGAAAATGCTGAGCGTATTGGTGTTGCTATTGGTGCTGGCATTGGTGGCCTAGGTACGATTGAAAAAACAGCCGACCTGTTTAGAGAAAAAGGTGCTAAGCGCATCTCGCCTTTCTTTGTCCCCTCTTCAATCATTAATATGATCTCTGGCAATCTATCGATCAAATATGGCTTTAAAGGGCCAAATTTTGCCATTGTAACTGCCTGCACAACTGGCACACATAATATTGGCGATGCGTCTCGTTTAATCGAATATGGTGATGCTGACGTGATGATTGCAGGTGGCGCGGAAATGTCAACCACTAATTGTGGCCTGGGTGGTTTTGCTGCTGCTCGCGCCCTATCCACTCGCAATGACGACCCATCAACTGCTTCTCGCCCTTGGGACAAGGATCGTGATGGATTTGTCTTGGGTGATGGCGCTGGTGTGGTGGTGTTAGAAGAATACGAACACGCCAAAGCGCGTGGTGCAAAAATCTATGCAGAGGTTTCAGGTTACGGCATGAGTGGTGACGCTTATCACATGACCCTGCCTTCAAAAGGTGGCGAAGGTGCAGCGCGCTGTATGAAAAATGCCATGCGCAATGCAGGTATTAATGCTGAACAAATTGATTACATCAATGCTCATGGCACCTCAACCCCAGCGGGTGATCAAGCAGAAACTGACGCTGCTAAGCTTGCCTTAGGTGATCATGCTTACAATATAGTGATGAGTTCTACAAAATCCATGACAGGGCATTTATTGGGTGCTGCTGGCGGTATTGAGGCCATATTTACCGCGCTTGCTATTAGGGATCAAATAGCACCACCAACCATTAACATTATCAATCAAGATGAAAATTGTGATTTGGATTATTGTGCTGATGGCGCCAGAGAGATGACGATCAACCACGCTATTTCTAACTCATTTGGCTTTGGTGGCACCAATGGCACCATCTTACTTTCCAAAGTGTAAAAAAAATGCCTAGCAATTGCTAGGCATTTAAGACTTGAATCAAGGTTTAAGTTTATTTTTCAATCGCTAAATCCACGCCTTTAATTTGGTCTGCATCTGCAATCAATTCTTTAATAAATTCATAAACGGCTATCGCGCCATTTTGAATACTACTCATTGCTGCTTCTTTATTAACCACTAAAGCCCAGCTTTCAGCTGTTGAAACAAATTGAATAGCACCACCAATTAGTGCCAAAATAATAACAACACTGATAATAAATTTAATCATAATCATCTCCTAAAAATAAAAAAGCATTGTACCTAATTTACAATGCCATTGGCCTGTAACAAGCCGTCAATTGATGGCTTTGAACCTCTAAAGGTTTCGTAGCTTTTCATAAAGTCCTGGCTACCGCCTGTCTCTAATATCTGATGTAGAAAATCAAGTGAGGCTTGAGAGCCTATTCCACCTTGTTTTTGAACATAATAATAAGCATCTGCAGCCAGCACCTCGGCCCATTTATAGCTAAAGTAGCCTGCCGCATAGCCACCAGAAAAAACATGGCCAAACGTATTTAAAAAACGATTTTCGTTAATTGCTGGCATAAGCGCAGTGTCCTTACGAACCTCTTCTAAAACACCGTAAGTATCTTGTGTATCTGTATGCGTTTTAAGATCCCATAACGAAAATTCACACTGACGCAACATGCCCATAGCTGATTGAAAGTTTTTAGCGGCAATTAATCGATCATAGAGTTCATCGGGTAAGTGTGCATGAGTGTCAACATGTGAAGACATTTTTTTAACCACCTCACGCTCATAACAGAAAAATTCCATATACTGACTGGGTAGTTCAACACCATCCCAAGGAACACCTGATATACCAGCAGCGCAAGCATATTTCACTTTAGTCAATACATGATGTAGCGCATGGCCAAATTCATGGAATATGGTAACAATTTCGTCAAATTCAAACAATGCAGGCTTGCCTTCACTGGGTGAATTTAGATTACACACAACAAAGGCTACCGGTATTTCGTTGTCATGCAGTGGTTGATAATCCGCCATCCATGCGCCACCACGCTTATCTTGGCGAGCGTATAAATCTAGGTAAATTTTGCCAATTAATACATCGCCCTGCATGATTTCCAACACACGAGCATCTGCATGATAACTTGACTCATCAGCATAGCTAACTGTGACCCGGTAGAGTTGTTCAATTGTAGAAAACAAGCCTTTTAAAACTTTGTATTCAGGAAAATATGGCGTTAACTCTGATTTTTTAAAACCAAATTTTTGCTCTTTTAATTGCTCACTATAAAAACCCACATCCCATGATTTAAGTTCCATACCTGCAAATTGCGTTAATTCATCGAGCTCCGCTTGCGCCTGCGGCTTAGATTTAGTCACCAGATCCGTTAAAAAATCTATTATCTGCTCGACACTTTCAACCATTTTTGATTCAATCGACAACGTTGCGTAATCTTTAAAGCCTAATAAATTAGCCATTTCATGACGCAGTAGGAGAATCTCATCCATGATGACTTTATTGTCATATGCTTTATCAGTAATGCCTAACTCAGACGCACGTGACACATAGGCACGATATACCTCTTCTCGCAGCGCCTGATTATCAAGATAGGTCATCACATCCATATACACAGGTACTTGTAGATTTAACTCGTAACCATTGTCGGTTTTAATTTTAGCAAGCTCTGTTTCGCCATAACCTTTAAGCTCATCAAGTGATACAACTTTTGTCCATTCATTGGTGGCTTTAAGTGAATTTTTTGAAAACTGATTGCTCAGCAAGCTCAAGCGCTCTTTAATGGCTTTAAAGCGCTTAGATTGCTCACCTTCTAAACCCACGCCTGACAACTCAAAACCATCAATTGCATCATTTAAAATGTGAGATTGTTGGTCGTTAAGCTGAGTATTCTTTAAATTTTTATAAGCTTGATACAAAGCCTTATTGCTTGAAATTTCAGAATAAAAATTAGTAATAATGGGCAGTGTTTGCTCATACTGCTCATTAAACTCATCGTTAAACATCACTGCATTTAGGTGTGAATTCACACTGGTTAGACGACCCAATTCACATTCAAAATCATCGGTAGCAGAAATAACACTATCCCAATCATTGCCCTGTTCAGCTTGAGCAATCACCTCAAGCCCTTGTTGGGTGAGTTTCTCAACGGTTTCAACAATATTTTCTGGTTGGAAATTCGGTATAGGGTTTTTCATACTGTGGTAAAAAATGTAGTTAAACTTTTTATCTAGAAAGGTTCTAGTAGAATAGGGGAAATTGGTGGAGAGAGGGAATATTCACTACGCTCACCCTACGGGCCGTTATCACAAGTGATAACGTTGTTACGCTACGCTCCACCCAAACCCTCTACTCGGGTTCTTATCTACCTCAATATCCATTATTTAAATACCCGCTTCGCAGGTGCTTAAATAATGGTGGAGAGAGAGGGATTCGAACCCTCGGTACGTTACCGTACACCCGCTTTCCAAGCGAGCAAATTAAACCACTCTGACATCTCTCCAATATAAATCAAATGGTCTAAATATTTTCTTATCTTGGAAAGATTTCCAAGCGAGTAACACAAACCGCCCTTACTTCTTTCCAAAAAGAGATATTTTACGTTAATATCGCCTTAAATCTACCCATTTAAAGAATTTGCTAAATTTTATAGACGTTGACGCCTTGTGATTAAAAAGCGCTTAAAAATAGCTTGTTATTAGCCAAAAATACCATTTTTAATAGGAATTTATTAAGGATTTTGACTTTCAAGCAGTCATTTCCATTATTTTCTAAATTTTACTTATCTAGAAAGGCACAACAGTTGTCAGTATTTTTTTATTGTATGAGGCAGATTGTAAAAAAATTTGATCAAGCATAGCTAACAATTATGTGATTGAAAAATTTTTACAACCTAACAAAATAGAATGAAAAAAGACGCAGTAATTAGCTGATTTTCATGCCTGGTTGTGCACCTGAATCCGGCGATAAAATATGTAATGTTTTACCATTACCCGCTGCCAGCACCATGCCTTCAGATAAGCCAAATTTCATTTGTCTTGGCGCCAGATTAGCCACCATCACCGTTAAACGACCTTCTAAATCTTCAGGATTGTAGTGTGCTTTAATGCCGGCAA
>NZ_JAQRMS010000026.1:6796-13696 GCF_028599055.1 Candidatus Thioglobus sp. | reverse complement strand
GGTGTTGAATTACTTAGACTACTTCACAACCATGAAGCGGTTGAGGTTATTGCAATTAGCTCGCGCTCAGAAGCAGGGCAGTTGGTGGGTGACTTCTTCCCCTCTTTGGCAGGTCAAACAGAGTTGGCATTTACTGCACCGGGAGATGCGATTTTGGATGAGTGTGATGTGGTTTTCTTTGCAACGCCACATGGCGTTGCCATGGAAACTGCCGGCACTTTTGTTGATAAGGGCATTAAAGTCATCGATCTCGGGCCAGATTTTCGCTTGCGTGATAAAGACGAGTATGCACAGTGGTACGGTCTTGAAAATTTTCAAGACGAACTATTAGCATCTTCTGTTTATGGACTGTCTGAAATTAATCGAGCAACCATTAAAGATGCGCAGTTGATTGGTAATCCGGGCTGCTTCCCAACCACGGTCTTGTTGGCGCTTAAGCCGCTGATTGAAAACAAGTTAATTGATCTGTCAAATATCATTGTTGACTCTAAAACCGGTGTGAGTGGCGCAGGCCGTGGCGCCAATCAAGCCATGTTGTTGTGTGAAGCTAGCGAGTCTGTCAAGGCTTACGGAGTTAGCGGCCATCGTCACTATCCAGAAATAAAACAAGAATTAAGCCTATTAGCTGGTGGAGAATCTATTGGTCTAACCTTTGTCCCACACCTAGTGCCAATGATTCGCGGCATGGAATCCACAATTTATGTGGACTTATTAGATACGGACACTGATGTACAATCAATCCTTGAAGCCGCCTATAAAGATGAGCACTTTGTCACCGTGCTAAGTGCAGGTGTAATACCGCAAACACGCAGCGTTAAATCTAGTAATTTCTGTCAAATTGCTGCACAACAAGCAACCGGTGGAAAATTAATAATAACGTCTGTGATTGACAATTTAATCAAAGGTGCGGCAGGGCAAGCCATACAAAACATGAACATTATGTTTGGACTTGACGAAAAATCAGGCTTATCATCCATTGGCCTACTGCCTTAACTTATAGGAGACACCATGTCAGAAGTATTAGAAAAAGCCGACATTATTTTTAGTGATAGCGCTGCCACCAAAGTAGCCACACTAATTACCGAAGAAAAAAACGATAATTTACGCCTGCGCGTCTACATTACCGGTGGCGGCTGTTCAGGATTTTCCTACGGCTTTACCTTTGACGAAGAACACAAGGAAGGTGACTCAGGTGTTGAAAACAACGGCGTTCAATTGGTAGTAGACCCTATGAGTTACCAGTATTTAATTGGCGCAACCGTTGATTATCTTGAAGATTTACAAGGCTCGCGCTTTATTATTCACAACCCTAATGCCAAAACCACTTGTGGTTGCGGCTCATCATTCTCTGTTTAGGTAGGCTTATGATCGAATACATTCCAGGTCTCGCAGGTGTTCCTGCCACCGAATCATCTATTTCATCTATCGATGGCGAGAACGGCATCTTGGCTTACCGAGGCTACTCTATTGAAGATTTAGCCAAAAACGCTTCTTTTGAAGAAGTGGCAATGCTACTGAGAGATGGCGAACTTCCTAGTGAAAAAGACCTGGAAATATTTCGTTGTGTCCTTCACAAACGCTACGAGGTAAAACGTAATATTCGCGAAATGATGTGGGCTTTGCCTGCTAGCGGACATCCAATGGATGTCTTGCAAACAGCGATTGCCGCTATGGCGACTTTCTACCCAGATGCGGGCGCTAAAAATCCTGATTCAGCTTTTACTCAAAGCGCACTAACTAAAATTATTGCCAACATGAGCACACTGGTTGCAATGTGGGCTAGAATTAGCGCTGGCTACGATCCAATTCCGCCAAGCAAAAACATGTCTTATGCGAAAAATTTCTTGTACATGTCATTCGGCGAAGAGCCGGACGATGATATTGTGCAGCTATTTGACGCTTGTTTAATTTTGCACGCTGAACACACCATTAATGCTAGCACCTTCTCTGCCATGGTAACTGCCTCAACCTTAGCAAACCCTTTTGCCTCTATTTCCGCAGCAGTTGGCACATTGGCAGGCTCACTACATGGTGGCGCCAATGAAGATGTACTTAAAATGCTGGACGAAATTGGTGATGCAAAAAATGCGCGCGGCTATATTGAAAATCGCTTAAAAAACAAAGAAGTAATTTGGGGCATGGGCCATCGTGAATACAGCGTTAAAGATCCACGTGCAAAAATTTTGCAAGAAATGATTGAAGCCTATATTAAAAAATCCAATATCACCTTATCAAAGCGCTTTGAAACAGCGCTCGAAGTAGAGCGTGTGTGTGAAGAGTTGTTATCTGCCAAAGGCGTTTATCCAAATGTTGATTTTTACTCTGGCATTTTATATTCGGAAATCTTTAAGATTCCTAAAGAGCATTTCACGCCTATCTTTGCCATGGCAAGATCTGCTGGCTGGGCTGCCCACTGGCATGAACAAGTGGGCCATAATCGAATCTTCAGACCAACACAAATCTATACTGGTAGCGATTTTAGAAACTATCCAAAAAAATAAATTCTATGGACAACACAACACACTTCGGCTTTAAAGATGTAGCCACCAAAGATAAGCAAGGCATGGTTCGAGGTGTATTTGACTCAGTTGCCAGCAAATATGATCTAATGAATGATGTGCTTTCATTTGGCGCACACCGCCTTTGGAAGCGCTACACCATCGCCTCTTCTAACGTTAAAACAGGAGACAAAGTTTTGGACATTGCTGGTGGCACCGGAGACCTAGCCATCGAGTTTCGCAAAAAAGTCGGTGATTCAGGACAAGTTGTTTTGTCTGATATTAATGCTGCCATGCTTGGCGAGGGTCGAAAAAACCTCACCAACAAAGGAATTTTTGGCGTTGATTTTGTACAACTAAATGCACAATACTTGCCTTTTGAAGACAATACTTTTGATTGTGTTTCTATTGCCTTTGGTCTTAGAAATGTCACTGACAAAGACCAAGCGCTACGTGAAATGAGGCGTATTTTAAAGCCGGGTGGCTGTTTGCTAATTTTGGAGTTTTCAACAACAGATTCTGAATTTTTGAAAAAATTCTACGACTTTTACTCATTTAATATTATGCCGAAATTGGGCGAAATTATTGCTGATGACAAAGACTCGTATCAATATTTAGCTGAATCTATTCGCAAACATCCTGACCAAGAAACCCTTAAAGATATGGTGCTAGAAGCAGGCTTTGGATTCTGCGAATATCACAATTTGTCTGGTGGTATTGTTGCCCTACACAAAGGTATTAAGGCTTAGGTCTAACGAGCAGTTATGCAGCACTTTGTTCTGGAACAGGCACTTAATTTTTTAATCCAAAATGGAGACGTTAACCTCGAGCCATTGGATCAAAAAATCATTCGATTTTCGTTAAAAGACTTGCCCCTTGAAGTTGATTTTGTTTGCACCAATAATCGAATTTTTGTCGTCAATGATATCAATAATGTCAGCGATGTTGATATCAAACTTACGGCCAATGTCTTTTTTGCTTTGTTCAAAGGCGAGGATTTAACCGATTTACTAAAACAAGACAAAATTATTATTCATGGTGACGTCAAAACAGCACAACTGTTAGTGGACATGCTGCAGGCAGTTGATATCGATGTTGAAGAAACATTGTCCCAATATACTGGCGACATAGTTGCTCATGAAATAGGCAAAATAACGGGGGAAATAAAAAAAATTACGCAAGAATCTAGCAATCCTTTAGAGGCCTTAAAAGATAGTGTTAGTAATTTTTTAATCAACCCAAGCGTGCCTAAAACCTACAAAAACAACAAGCATTAACGTGTCCGGTCTAGCCAGGTTTTTTAAAATCTCTCGAGTATTAATGCGTTATCGTCTCGACTCGCTAATACTGTCAACGCCTTTATTAAAAAACCTCAAGCCTCTGGTTTATTTAATACCTTGGCATTATTTCCCTGTTAAGAAATACACGCGTGGCGAAAGAATTCGACTGGCGCTTGAAGAGTTGGGCCCTATCTATATTAAATTTGGTCAAACGCTCTCCACTCGCCCTGATTTACTGCCCGCGGATATTAGTCTAGAGCTTAAAAAACTGCAGGACAGCTGCCCACCTTTTGCCACTAATAAGGCAAAAGACATTATTGAACACTCCCTAGGCGGAAAAATTGAATCCCTATTCAAGACCTTCGATGATCAGCCTTTAGCCAGCGCCTCTATTGCACAAGTTCATACAGCAACAACATTGGATGGTGAAGCAGTTGTCGTTAAGGTAGTTCGCCCTGATATTGAATCACTCATTAGAGGAGATATTAAGCTAATGCGCAGTTTGGCCAAGCTCATGAATCGACATCCTCTGGCCTACAAAATTAGACCTATTGAAGTGGTTGAAGAATTTGAAGCCATCATTAACGATGAGCTCGATATGCGCATCGAAGCCAGACATTGCGACAAACTAAGACACAACTTTAGCGATTCTGACTTACTCTATGTACCCAAGGTTCATCACCAGCTCAGCAACATCAATGTACTGACAACCGAGCGAATCTATGGCACACCTATTGGTGAAATCGACACCCTGAAGGCAAACAATATCGACATGAAGCGCCTTGCTGAAGAAGGGGTTGTTATCTTCTTCACCCAGGTGTTTAAGCATAATTTTTTCCATGCTGATATGCATCCTGGTAATATTTTTGTCTCAGAGTCAGGCCAGTATATTGGGGTTGATTTTGGCATTATGGGCACACTCAGCGAGACTGATAAAGACTTTTTAGCCGATATATTTTTAGCCTTTTTCAACCAAGATTACCAAAAAGTTGCACAAGTCTATATTGACTCTGGTTGGGTTGGCGCCCATACCGACGAACAAGCATTCGAGTCAGCCGTACAAAAAATTTGCGCTCCAATGTTTGACAAACCCTTGGGAGAAATATCCTTTGGCCAAGTATTATTAGACTTAATCCAAGAGGCAAAGAATTTTGACATCCAAGTCCAGCCACAACTGTTATTATTAGACAAAACCCTATTAAATATTGAAGGCCTAGGCAGACAACTTTACCCAGAACTAGACTTATGGTCTACTGCCAAACCCTTTTTAGAAGACTTAATGAAAGAGAGATATAGTGTGAAAAATACCTTTGAAAAACTAAAAGAACAAGCGCCAGAATTATTAAAAGAAATTCCTGAGCTACCTGCATTGACCATTAATGCATTAAAGCAACTAGGCAAAATGAAAGACATGGGCAAACTCCAGGCGCAGCAAACTCAGAAAATTGTTGAGCAACTCCAGGACAATGCCAACAAACAAACCTCGGCCATTTTTTCAGGATCATTATTGATTTTAGGCGGCGTGCTTGTAGTCAATCAGTTATGGGTAGCTGGCGCAATCAGTGCAACGGTTGCAATGATTTTTTGGCTAAAATCTAGATAGCTCAACCAATCAATATTATTTAAGGTAAAATAAACGCCTTGTTATATTTGGTCGCAAAATATACGAACTAAGCTATAACACCTTGTTTTGGTGTTTTTTTTATTTTTAGGAGTACAAACATGAGTTTAACAATTAACGCAACAGTGCGTGAAGATCAAGGTAAAGGTGCGAGCCGCCGCCTACGTCACGCTGAAAAAATCCCTGCCATTATTTATGGCGCAGGCAAAGCACCAACCAACATTACTTTAGGTCTTCATGAGGTTACACACTTATTAGAAGATGAAACCTCGTACACTTCTGTACTTGATTTAATGGTTGGCAAGAAAAAGGAAGCTGTTATCATTAAAGATTTACAGCGCCACCCTGCTAAAAACATTGTGACTCATGTTGACTTCTTACGCATTAACTTAAAGCAAGCACTAGTAACCAACATTCCATTACACTTTATTGGTGGCGATGAAAATGAAAGCGTACGTTTAGGCGCTATTGTTAATCAGTTTGTTACTTCTGTGGAAGTATCTTGTTTGCCAGCTGACTTACCAACGTCAATTGATGTTGATGTTACCAACTTGGAAATGGGTGATCATATTAGCTTAACTGGCTTAGACCTACCTAAAGGCGTTACACTAACAGCACTAACGCATGGCGATATTGAAGCGCACGACCAAAGTGTTGTGGCTATTCAAGAGGCTAAGATTATGGCTGAAGTTGAAGATGACGCACCAGTTGCACCTGAAACAGAAGTGGCTGGCGATGATGCTGCTGAAGAAGACAAAGGCGACGAGTAACATTTCTGCATAAGACATTATGGCAATAAAACTGATTGTTGGTCTCGGTAACCCGGGCAAAGACTATCAGTCACATCGTCATAATGTTGGCTTTTGGTTTTGTGACGCGATTGCCAGTCTTTATTCTGGCACCTTTAAAAAAGAAACAAAGTTTTTAGGCGAAGTGACGCAAGTCACCATTGCAGAAAAGTCTGTTCGCCTACTAAAACCAACAACTTTTATGAATCGCTCAGGTCAATCTATTCAAGCATTGGCAAAATTTTATCAACTCAACGTGGATGAAATTCTAGTTGTTCATGACGAACTAGATTTGGATGTTGGCATGGCCAAACTCAAAACCGAAGGTGGACATGGTGGCCATAATGGCTTGCGTGACACCATCAAAGCGCTTGGCAGCAAATCATTTCATCGGCTACGTTTAGGTATTGGCCATCCTGGCAACAAAGCTCAAGTGGCTGATTATGTACTTCACGCACCTAACAAGAGCGAACTCGAGCCTATTCAATCAGCCATGATTGACGCTTTGCAAGTGATTGAAGACGTTGTACAAGGCAACATCGATAAAGCCATGAAAAACTTACACACAAAAGCTTAATGCTACATAATTAGGAGATAAAAATGGGATTTAAATGTGGCATCGTTGGGCTACCCAATGTAGGAAAATCAACTTTATTTAATGCATTAACGCAAGCAGGTATTGAGTCGGCAAACTATCCATTTTGCACCATTGA